>CAYLPW010000080.1:0-1015 GCA_964385665.1 uncultured Saprospiraceae bacterium | reverse complement strand
TTGCCGACGCTTCGGTCTCTGCACCTGCGGTCATTGCTGGCATCAATTCGGACATTATTCCGCCTATCTTGGACAACTATCCTTCGGTCACTTATTCGCTAGAAGGTCAAAATCGAAATTCCGCGAAAATAGGAGAAGCTGCCGCTATTATCGGTCCCATCATTCTATTGTTGATGTTGGCATTGATCGTCTTAAACTTCAATTCCTTCTCGCAGATGCTGATCGTGTTTGGCTTGTTTCCCTTCGCCCTCATCGGTGTTATTTGGGGACATTGGTTGCAAAATACCGCGATGAGTATTTTTTCCATCATCGGCACGATTGCCTTGATCGGTGTTTTCGTCAATAACTCACTTGTCCTCATTTCGACCTTCAACGATAAATTAAAAACAGGTATTTCCGTTGCCGAAGCCATGAAAGAAACGCTACGCTCCCGCTTCCGCCCGATTCTGTTGACGACGATCACGACAGTAGCAGGACTCGCGCCCCTGATTTTAGGCAACAGCATCGGTTCACAGTTTTTGAAAGGACCAGCGATTGCCATTGCCTACGGGCTGAGTTTCGGCATTTTCAATGTCTTGATTTTGCTGCCAGCTCTGGTGTTGAGTGTCAATCAATTCCGACGCTTGAGCTACAATCTATTTCATAAAGTAAAAGCCACGCCAGAGCAAGTAGAGCCTGCGGTGAAGCAACAGCAGTTTTTGATGGAATAGGTTTTTTTGGAAACACAAGATCTTTTAGCTATTAACCTGCTAAGCGAACGTGAACTTTTTGAAACACATAAGGCACATAGAGAGCATAGAAAGTACACAAAACACTATGCGGTCAACAGCTAAAAAATCCAGTTGAAAGTGTGTACAAGTTCCACAGGGCGGGCGGCTTCGAGCCTCCACTGTTCGACGGAGGAGTTTGGAGGGTCTAGCGTTCCTGCCTGCCGCAAACGACAGTCAGGCAGGTTTGCACACTTTTTTGGCAATGCAAAAAGTGTGAGCCTAGCCGGCTTGAGGCGGACTCAAGC
>CAYLPW010000079.1:6030-19194 GCA_964385665.1 uncultured Saprospiraceae bacterium | reverse complement strand
GTTTAGAGCAGCAAGGAGAGTCTGGTTATCAGTTTGCGAAAGCTAATTTTGACCGCGATGTGCTAGCAGAGCAGTATATTCACGCTATTCAACAAGCTATTTGAAGCCTATTACGCTTATCGGTTATTCAGGACACGCTTACGTTGTATGCGATGTGTTACAGTCTATGCAACAGACAGTCATGTCTTATTGCGATGTGGAAAAAAAATCTCAAAATCCGTTTCAACTAACTTATCTAGGTAGTGAACGAGACGAAACGATACATCAACAACTAACTATACACGATATTTTTATTGCGATCGGTTCTAATTTACTTCGTCAGCAAATAGATCAATACCTCACAAAGCATATTAAGTATGTTCCCATTCGTGCGGTTCACACCAGTGCTGTCATTGGAACGAAGGTACAAATAGGAGCAGGAACAGTGATAGCACCCAATGCTACCGTGAATGCATTAGCTACTGTAGGACGCGGAGTCATTTGCAATACTGCCTGTGTCATTGAACATGAATGTCAAATTAGCGATTTCGTACACATTGCTCCAGGCGCTGTTTTAGCTGGAAATGTACAAGTCGGAAAAGGTACTTTCGTCGGTGCCAATTCAGTTATAAAGGAAGGTGTACGGATTGGATACAATGTGACAATAGGGGCAGGAAGCGTAATATTGAAAGATGTTCCAGATAATACTGTTATCGTTGGTAATCCCGCAAAAAAGATTAGAACTACATGATACCACTCTCCCTCCCACACGTCGCTGGCAACGAATGGAAATACGTCAAAGACTGCCTAGACACTGGCTGGATTTCTTCGGCTGGTGCTTATGTTACTCGTTTTGAACAAATGGTGGCAGACTACGCTGGTGTGAAATATGGCGTAGCAGCGGTCAATGGAACATTAGGCTTGCATTTGTGTATGCACATGCACGGTATAGATCAGGATGACTATGTGTTAGTTCCGAACATCACCTTTATTGCTTCTGCTAATGCGGTAGCATACACCAAAGCCGAACCGATATTCTTAGACGTCGATCCAGATACTTGGCAGCTGGATTTAGATTTACTAGAGAAGTTTCTAGAAACTGACTGTGAGCTACAAGATGGTAGCTGCTACTTGAAAAGAACACAACGCCCTATTCGCGCCATTATGCCAGTACACGTACTCGGCAATATGTGCGACATGGAACGCTTGATGCAGATCGCCCACCGATACCAACTCTTCGTAGTAGAAGACGCTTCTGAATCCTTAGGCTCTACGTTCAAAGGCAAACACTCTGGTGGTTTTGGACAGGTAGGTGTCTTTAGCTTCAACGGCAACAAAATCATTAGCACAGGTGGCGGCGGTGTGGTGGTGACCAACGATGAAGCCTTTGCCAAACGAGCCAAACACCTGAGTACCCAGTCTAAAGTTGACACGCTGACCTATTTTCACGATGAAATTGGGTTCAACTATCGTTTAGTAAATGTATTGGCTGCCATCGGTGTTGCACAAATGGAACAACTGCCTGATTTTATTCAAGCTAAAAAAAAGATGGATGCGTTCTATCGAAGCGAATTGACTGATGTTGGTGATATTCGTTTCCAAAAAGTGACGGAAGGTGTTGATCCTAACTGTTGGCTCTTTACCTTTTCAACTAGCCGACAAACAACCTTACTAAGATATCTATTGGACAACGATATTATGGTACGCCCTTTTTGGACACCCATGAATCAGTTACCGATGTTTCAGAATAATCTATACATTACGGAAGCCGATCATGCTCGACAGGTACACGCCGACAGCTTGAGTATACCCAGCTCTGTTAATCTAACCGAAGAACAGCTAAAAACAGTTGTAAAGGCTATTCGTACCTTTTACGCTTAAAAAAATACTATGTTTTTTGATATAAATACCTTTGTCAATGAGCAAATTACAGGGCGCACCACTAGTCTTCTAGCTACTGATATAGCTCAAAACAAAGAAGCTTTACAAGAAGCTATTGCAGGCAAATCGGTCTTGGTGATCGGTGGTGCAGGCACGATTGGTTCTTCCTTCATCAAAGCTATTTTACCATTTCGTCCACAGTCATTGACAGTAGTTGATTACAGTGAAAATGGCTTAACGGAACTCACCCGTGACCTGCGCAGTCAAACCATTTTTGTGCCAGATCAGTATATTACTTATCCATTTGATTTTGGTAGTGAAATTTTTCAAAAGTTATATCGCGCCAACCAATATGATATTGTCGCCTGCTTTGCGGCACACAAGCATGTGCGTAGTGAGAAAGACCATCTAGCGATAGAAGCTATGGTGCGCAACAACGTGTTCAATACCAAATCGTTATTGGATCTAGCAGCAAAACGACCGCCAGAACATCTTTTTTCGGTATCAACAGACAAAGCTGCTAATTCAGTCAATGTCATGGGAGCGAGTAAAAAACTAATGGAACATGTACTACTTGCTTACGGCGATCACCTCAAAATCAGTACCGCTCGTTTTGCAAATGTGGCGTTCTCAAATGGCAGTTTGCTATATGGATTTACCCAACGTATTCTGAAACAACAACCGCTTTCTGCACCTAGCGATGTGCGCCGCTATTTCGTTTCGCCTGTCGAATCTGGACAACTATGTATGTTGGCCTGTTTGTTAAGCCAGTCTAAAGACATCTTCTTCCCAAAATTAAGACAGGAAGAAATGATGACTTTTTCAGAAATCGCTGAACGATTTTTATATAAATTGAACTTAAAAGCGGAATATTGCAGTTCGGAAGCAGAGGCAAAAATGAAAGCTAAATCCAGAAAACCATCTTCCTCTAGTTATCCCGTTTATTTCTTTAAAACTGATACTTCGGGCGAAAAGTCTTATGAAGAGTTTTATACGTCCTCGGATGAAGTTCTATTAGATCAATTTGAATCATTAGGGATCGTGCGCAATCAACAGCAACAACCTACCATGGATGTGAACCAAATGATTCGTGATTTCGAGTTACTTTTTGCTCAACAGCAACTGTCCAAATCGGTAGTTGTTGATAAAATAAAAGAATACGTTTCTGACTTTGCTCATGTAGAAACTGGCAAGTCATTAGACCAAAAAATGTAGCATGTACAATCGGATTAAGCGGTTTTTCGATTTTGTAGCGGCGGTTGTAGGAATCATTATCCTGTCACCTCTGCTCATCCCAATTGTCGTTGGATTGAAGTTGACAGGAGAAGGCTATATTTTCTATTTGCAAGAACGGGTAGGACAGAATAATGAACTATTCAAGATCTGGAAATTTGCGACTATGCTTAAAAATAGTCCAGATATGAAAGGTGGACTTATTACGCGTAAAAAAGATCCACGAATTACTCCTATGGGTGGTTTTTTACGCAAAACTAAAATCAACGAAATTCCACAGCTCATCAATATATTGAGGGGGGAAATGAGCTTCGTGGGTCCTCGACCAGTCATGTTGAAAAGCTTTGAACAATATCCTGAACACGTACAAAAAGTGATCTATAAGTCCAAACCAGGTATTACTGGTATTGGTTCCATCATCTTTAGAGATGAAGAAGAAATGATTGAGAAAGCTCGAGCTGAAGGCATCGAACCCTGGGACTTTTATACTCAAGTTATCTATCCGTACAAAGGAACAGTCGAACGCTGGTATCAACAGCACATCTCTTTCTGGACAGACCTAAGAATATTGCTATTGACCGCTTGGGCAGTCCTTTTTCCGAGCAGCCAATTGCATTTTAAAGTATTTAAAGAACTTCCACCTCTCCCCAAACGGCTTTTGGATTACGTCGAGTAGTTGTCCTCTCCGTTCACTTTCTCAATAGTACTACAAGACTACTTCCTGCAACCACCATCCAACAACTACTTCTATACTACCACACGCTTCGATACCTAAAGCTCGCACAAATCAAGTATCGAATTTATTATGCGCTACGGAGTAAGTGGCGTCGACTGACCCATTTTCGTTACCCAACGGTTAGCTTACCTATTACTTATCAGCCTATTCAACTGCTCCCGAGTTTACCTGCTGCTCCACATCTCCACTGGCAGGACAATACCTTTACTTTTCTCCACCAAACTGTATCCTTTAGCAACCAAATCGACTGGAATGAATCCCGACATGGGAAATTATGGACATACAACCTAACATATTTTGAATTTCTGCACCTGCCTGACATAACGAAGGAAGAGGGACTGAAACTAATAAACGATTTCATAGCTCAGAAAGAAAACATACAAGACGGATTAGAGCCTTTCCCCATCTCATTACGCGTCATGAATTGGGTCAAATTTCTAGTGCAGCATACTATTCGAGATCAAAAAATTGATCAATCCCTTTATCAACAACTCCACCAACTGCTCGATCATCTTGAGTATCATTTACTAGGCAACCACCTATTAGAAAATGGATTTGCGCTGTTTTTTGGAGCTTATTATTTTCAAGATATTACCTTCTATCAAAAAGCGAAGGAAATAGTATACCATGAGCTAGAAGAGCAAATACTGCAAGACGGTGTTCATTTTGAACTGAGTCCAATGTATCATCAATGGATGCTGTACCGACTGTTAGACTGCGCTAATCTGATGCAGCAGCAAAACGTTTTTCAGGATGATATGAGCATGTATATATCTGAAAAAGCCTCTAAAATGTTGACAGCACTTCAACAGTTGACTTTTTCTAACGGCGACATCGCTCTACTGAACGATAGTGCTTTTCATATAGCTCCAACGAACACACAACTCACTAGCTATGCGACCCAATTAGGAATTCAATCAGAAGCAAGTACACTTAAAGAAAGTGGCTATCGGCGCATTAATAAAGGACGCTACGAACTATTGATAGACGTAGGAGAGATAGGTCCTTCTTACCTTCCTGGACATGCGCATAGTGATATGCTTAGTTTTATTTTACATGTAGATAGCCAACCTTTCTTGATCGATACTGGAACATCCACGTACGAAGCTAACGCGACGCGTCAAAAAGAGCGCTCGACGAGTGCTCACAATACCGTAGTGGTTGACGGAGCTGAGCAGTCAGAAATGTGGAGTGCTTTTCGAGTAGCCAGACGAGCGACTGTGGTAAAGCTGGAAGAGGGTGAAAGTTGGATAAAAGCGACTCATGATGGTTACAAGAGAAAAGGTATTTATCACACTCGTCAGTTTGAGTGGACAGAAAAAGAGCTAATTATCAAAGACTGGATAGAGAGCAAAAAAAATCATCAATCGGTGGCCTATTTTCATTTTGCACCAGGCTGCTTTGTCCAAGTTGACGAACAACAGATAGAAAGTCAGTTAGGAAATATTACCTTTGAAAGTAATAACATAAAGAAAATCGTAAGAACCAATTACGACTACGCGTACACGTTCAATAAAACTACTCAAGCAGTTCAGACCCAAGTTTTCTTTCAGGATTATTTAGAGACAAGAATCATCTTATGAAACGAACATAATCGTCGTAATTATGACCAGTTTCATGTGACTGTCAAGGAAAATCAAATAAACACATGAAAATTTTATTCCTCACGGATAACTTTCCGCCTGAGGTCAATGCGCCAGCTTATCGAACATACGAACACTGCAAAGAATGGGTGCGTCAAGGAGCAGAAGTAACCGTCATTACTTGTGTGCCAAATTTTCCGCGCGGAGAAGTATATGAAGGCTACCAAAATAAATGGCGACAGACAGAACAGATAGATGGTATTCGAGTCATTCGCGTGTGGTCGTACTTGGCTGCCAATAAGCGATTTACGAAACGGATGCTTGATTTTTTGAGCTTTGGAGTTACTGCTTTTCTACATGGACTATTCATCAAAACGGATCTGATTGTAGCCACTTCTCCACAATTGTTTACGGCTCTAGCTGGACACTTTTTATCAGTTTTTAAGCGCACACCTTGGGTCATGGAAGTACGTGACCTTTGGCCCGAATCCATCAAAGCAGTAGGTGTCATGCAGGAAGAGGACTGGAAGTATCAGTTTTTGAAATGGATGGAGTATAAGTTGTATACAAGTGCAGCTAAGATTGTAGTGGTGACGGATACATTCAAGCAGTACATCACTCAAATGGGAATTGATAAACAGAAAATTGCTATCGTAAAAAATGGAATCGACTTATCCAATGTTCCGCAACAGTCAGATTTAGCAAAGAGTAGATTACTACCCGATTTAGCAGATAAATTCGTTGTAGGCTATATCGGTACACATGGTATGGCACATGAATTAACATTTATTTTAGACTGTGCAAAAGATAGTAGAATCGATAAGCGTATTCATTTCTTGTTCATCGGCGATGGTGCTAGAAAAAAGAGTTTGCTCATACAACGCAAGCGGGATAACTTACAAAACGTCACTATGCTCGATTCAGTCCCTAAATCAGAAATATACCACTACATTTCACTACTAGATGTTTCTTTGATTAATCTAAAAAAGTCTGATACCTTCAAAACAGTCATTCCATCCAAAATATTTGAGAATGCGGCTATGCAAAAGCCCATATTGCTAGGCGTGGAAGGGGAGGCAAAAGCCATTATCGAACAATACGAAGCGGGACTGGCATTCGAGCCTGAAAATAAAGAAGACTTCATCACACAACTCTCTAGACTCTATAACGATACAGCACTTTACCGGAATTGTCAAGAAGGAGGACTCCAACTCGCTACAGACTTTGATCGCATTCAGTTGGCTCAGAATATGCTGACTCATTTGCAGTCCATCGCAAATTATCAAGTTCCGCTCCCTCGCTCTTCCAGTTTGTAAATGATGCTATCTTTGCACTCTGAAATGATAATCACATTAATATGAAAATAGCACTCATTACTGGAATTACAGGACAAGACGGCGCTTATCTAGCGGAGCTACTGCTAGAGAAAGGCTATATGGTACACGGTCTAAAGCGACGTATCTCTTTGTTCAATACCGCTCGAATCGATCACCTGTACCAAGACCCACACGAAACAGATGTCCGCTTCAAATTGCACTTTGGCGACTTAACCGATTCTGCCAATTTGATTCGACTAATTCAAGAAATTCAGCCAGACGAAATCTATAACCTGGCAGCGATGTCGCACGTTAAAGTTAGTTTCGATATGCCAGAGTACACTGCCAATGCCGACGGTATCGGTACGCTCCGAATCTTGGAAGCGGTGCGGATGTTGGGGCTAGTAGAAAAAACGAAAATCTATCAAGCATCTACTTCCGAGTTGTACGGATTGGTGCAAGAAGTACCTCAATCGGAAACAACTCCTTTCTATCCACGCTCGCCCTATGCTGTTGCCAAAATGTACGCCTACTGGATCACTGTCAACTATCGAGAAGCTTACAACATGTTTGCTTGCAATGGGATTTTGTTCAATCACGAATCCCCTATGCGTGGCGAAACTTTTGTGACTCGAAAAATTACACGTGCTGTCGCCAAAATTGGGTTAGGATTACAAGAAAAACTCTTTTTAGGCAATATGGATGCGCGTCGTGATTGGGGACATGCGAAAGACTATGTAGAAGCTATGTGGCGGATTTTACAGCAGGAAGAGCCTGAAGATTTTGTAATCGCTACTGGAAAAACGACTTCTGTTCGTGACTTTGTGCGAATGGCATTTCAAGAAATTGGTGTTGTGCTTCAGTTTGAAGGAGAGGGAGAAGCAGAAGTGGGTGTCGTAGAAAGTGCTACGCACGCAGACTATCAAGTACTCATAGGCAAAGAAGTGGTAGCTGTCGATCCACGTTACTATCGGCCTACGGAAGTAGAACTGCTAATAGGCGACCCAACTAAAGCGAACGAAAAACTAGGATGGCAGCCCAAATATGATCTACAAAGTCTGGTGAGTGAAATGGTGCAAGCTGACATGGAGTTGTTCCGTCGCGATCAACTATTGAAAGATGCAGGATTTGCTATTCGCAACGAATTTGAATAGTCGATTTGCTATGAGCAATTAATAATGTGCGACAAACAATGAACACAACAGACAAAATATATGTAGCTGGTCATCGGGGTATGGTGGGTTCGGCTATTGTTAGGAAATTAAAGGCAGAAGGTTTTCATCACATTGTGACGCGAACCTCTAAAGAAGTAGATCTACGTAATCAGGCTAGTGTCAATGACTTTTTTGCTGCTGAGCGACCAGATTATGTATTTCTAGCAGCTGCAAAAGTGGGTGGTATTTTGGCGAATAATTCCTATCGCGGCGAATTTTTGTACGATAACTTGATGATTCAGACGAACGTGATTCATGCGTCTTATCAGAACGAGGTGCAAAAGCTGCTATTTCTAGGATCGTCCTGCATTTACCCAAAATTAGCACCGCAACCACTCCAGGAGGAGGCACTCCTGACAGGTGAATTGGAGCATACCAACGAACCCTACGCTATCGCTAAAATAGCCGGCATCAAACTGTGCGATGCCTATCGCGATCAATACGGCTGTAATTACATTTCTGCCATGCCGACCAATTTGTACGGACCAAATGACAACTACGATCTACAAAAATCACACGTTTTACCAGCACTGATTCGCAAATTTCATGAAGCCAAAAAGAACAAGTCGCCAAACGTCACGATTTGGGGAACAGGCACACCGAAGCGCGAATTTCTACACGTCGACGACCTAGCAGATGCTTGTTTTTATCTGATGCAAACGTACAATGAAGCTGGACTCGTCAATATTGGGGTAGGGGAGGATATTGCGATTAAAGAGTTGGCATTATTGATTAAAGACATTGTTGGTTTTGAGGGCGAGTTGGAACACGATCTCAGTAAGCCCGATGGAACGCCCCGTAAGTTGATGGATGTTTCTAAACTGGCGAATGCAGGCTGGACAGCACGAATAAAGTTAGAGGACGGTATTCGGAAAGTATACGACGGATTAAAAGGTATGGATTGGTATGAGTAACTTCATGGATGAAACACTCGTACAAATTATGAACTCAGAATAACAATATATGAGATACGCTCTACTTTTCAAAAATGACATATTGATCGCACGATATGTCATTTTTGCTTTTACCCTGCTGATAGTCGGAACAGCGCAAGCACAACTGACCAACATCCCACTTAACCAATCCTTCCGCGACTTCTTCGCCACGCCGCTCGTCCATCAACAACACAGTGCCGTACAGCCTTACAATCCGTTTGCTGCACGCATGATCGTCGATTCTATTCAAAATAGCTATGCGATTGAGAATGGATTCACACAGACGTGGTTGGGGCGAAAACTGCTCAATGAGAATATGGCAAACGTGAAAGGGGAAGATTATCAGTTTATTTTCAATCCACTATTCGATCTACGACTGGGACGCAGTGACGATCAAGATCGCTTATTATTTCTCAATACGCGAGGTGTTCAAGTGGGCGCAAGACTGGGGGACAATATTTTGATTTATTCTGACTTCTACGAGAATCTAAGTCGCTACCCCGACTACATTGACAGGTTTATTCGGCAGACACAAGTTGTACCAGGAAGAGGTGTCGCCAAACGAGGTCAAAATTCAGATGACTATGCGTACGTAACGGGACATATAGACTATCAAGCCAACAAGTTCATCAATTTTCGATTTGGGAATGGCAAGAACTTCATTGGAGACGGCTACCGATCTTTGTTACTTTCCGATAATAGTTTCAACTATCCTTTCTTGCGGATGATGACTTCTTTTTGGAAGATCCAATACACCAACTTATTTACCCAAATGAACGACATCAACACCGTCGATCCTAATACTGGGGCGTACGGTCGAAAATATGTGACGGCACATCACTTATCTGCGGCATTAGGGAAGAAGTGGACACTATCGCTCTATGAAACAGTCATCTATCAAGACACGGCGGGAACGCGAGGCTATGAATTAGCGTATCTGAATCCATTCATTTTATATCGCCCTATTGAGTTTGCATTGGGTTCGCGTGGCGGAAACGTGATTATAGGAGGTGGTCTAAAGTATCAGGTAAACAATAATACTTACTTATACGGACAAGGCTTATTGGACGAACTACTATTTGAAGAATTTTTTAGTGGTGAAGGCTGGTGGGCGACTAAGTTTGCACTACAAGCTGGCTTTAAAACATTTCCTAATAAACTACCTGGTTTGATGGTGCAGTCGGAGGTCAATGCAGTACGTCCATACACCTATGGGCATACCACACCCACTCAAAACTATGCCCACTACAATCAAGCATTGGCACATCCACTCGGCGGCAATTTCGTAGAGTCAGCTAGTATTTTACGCTACTTGAAAAATCGCTATTTCTTTGAAGGTATATTAACATATGCAATACAAGGACGTGATTTTGAAGATACGCATTGGGGGTCAGATTTGTACATTAGCTCCAATGACCGAGAACAAAATCAAGGCAATCGCTGGTTGCAAGGCAATCGAACGACTACCTTTACTTCCCAACTCACACTCGGCTACATCGTGAATCCGAATACCAACTGGCGATTGCAGGCGTCTTACCTCTATCGCTCTATTTCACCTGAAGTAGAGACAAGCACATTAATAAATGATCAGACCCACTATTTCCAGTTTGGAATAGTGACGGCGATTGGGAATCAGTATCTGGATTTTTAAGCCAATCCTGCTCTTCGCAAAACACTATCTGATAGCTGAGTCAGTATCAGTCCACTTAAATCCTCCAATTTTCGTTTCTTTGCAAACTAGAAAAAACGAGGCAACGCATGAATGATTTATTGAGTAAGTTGGACGCCATTGCAGATCGCTACCGCGTACTGGAAGAGCAACTCGCCGATCCTGAAGTGGTGAGTGATATGGACAAATACACCAAAATAAGTAAAGAATACAAAAAGCTACAAGAATTCGTCCAAGCTCGCGACGCTTACAAAGACATATTAGACAATCAGGCGACCGCACAAGAAATGTTGAACGACAAAGATTCTGATATGCGGGAGATGGCAGAAATGGAACTGGAGGAGTTGAATCCAAAGCGCGAAGAGTGGGAAGCGAAGATAAAAGTCATGCTCATTCCGAAAGACCCAGAGGACGAGCGCGATGTCATTTTTGAAATTCGGTCGGGTACAGGAGGAGACGAGGCAAGCATTTTTGCTGGAGACTTATATAAAATGTACTCTCGATACTTTGAGTCACAAGGTTGGAAGACAGAAGTAGTGAGTGTGACCGAAGGAACAGTCGGTGGCTATAGCAAATTGCTACTGGAAGTGAATGGCACAGATGTCTATGGAAAATTGAAGTTTGAATCTGGCGCACACCGTGTACAGCGAGTACCAAAGACGGAATCGCAGGGGCGCGTCCATACTTCCGCTGCTACAGTAGTTGTTATGCCAAAACTAGAAGTAGAAGACATCAACATTAATCCTGCTGACTTGAAAACAGACACCTTTCGAGCGAGTGGGGCAGGTGGTCAGCACGTCAACAAAACAGAATCTGCCGTTCGGATTACGCACCTTCCAACTGGTGTGGTTTCTGAAAGTCAGGATGGACGTTCGCAACACAAAAACAAGGAAATTGCGATGCAACGCTTGTATCAAAAAATACAAGATCAGCAACGCGCTGAATATCAAAACACCGTCTCTTCCGCCCGAAAATCACTAGTGGGTTCTGGTGATCGTTCTGATAAAATTCGTACCTACAACTATCCTCAAAACCGAGTCACCGATCACCGCATCAATCTGACGCTTTACAGTTTAGACAAGATTGTAGAGGGTGATATTGAAGGGATTATAGAAGCTTTGCAGCTGGCGGAGAATGCGAATAAAATGCAAGGAGAAGCTATTTGATAGAATTGGCACAATTGATCGCCTATCGGCTCAATTGGAAAAACTGTTCCTTATAACTGCCAGTTCACCCAATTCTACCGATTTCATCAATTAAACCAGTTCACCCGATTCCACCAATTGCCCAATTCAACCAGTTCAACCAACAAAAAAGATTTGAAAAAAATAATACTAAAGCCTGGCAAAGAGATACCTGTCAAACGGCTACATCCTTGGATTTTTTCTGGTGCGATTAAGAAGAAAGAACAGGACTTGAAGGAAGGTGATTGGGTGGAAGTGTATAGCGCGAAACAAGAACTGTTAGCGACTGGGCATTATCACGATAGTAGTATTGCAATACGGGTGCTGAAGTTTGGGCAAGTTGACGATCAAGTCCAGTTCTGGCAGCAGCGCATCCAAAATGCGGTCGATTATCGCCGACAGTTACACATTCCAAACGCTACTACGAATTGCTATCGCCTCATTCATGCAGAAGGCGACGGACTACCAGGTTTGATTGTCGATATTTATAATGGTGTCGCGGTTGTACAATGTCATTCCATCGGGATGCTACGTGATTTGAAAACGATAGCAGAGGCGTTAAAAACGGTATTAGGAGATGAATTAAGAGCAATTTACAGCAAAAGTAAAGCGACTCTGCCCAAAGTAGCTGCCACGGTCGATAGTGATCGTTATGTTTGGAATAAAGCGGAACCAACTATTGCGACGGAAAACGATCATCAATTTCTAGTGGATTGGGAAAGTGGTCAAAAGACGGGCTTCTTTCTGGATCAGCGCGACAATCGACAAGTATTGGCGCAATATGTAAACGATAAAAAAGTACTCAACGCCTTTTGCTACTCTGGCGGATTTTCCGTCTACGCCCTGAAAGCAGGCGCGAAGCAAGTTGATTCCGTCGATATTTCTGCTAAAGCGATGGCGTGGACAGATCAAAATGTGGCGCTCAACGGCGATTTTCCCAACCACAACAGCATCACTGCTGATGTCATGCAATTTTTGAAAACGTCAGAGACTTATGAAGTTGTCGTCATTGATCCACCTGCTTTTGCAAAGAACATCCGCAAGCGACACGCTGCCGTACAAGGCTACAAACGGTTGAATGCTTTGGCGATGAAAAAGGTAACATCAGGTGGTTTGCTTTTTACCTTTTCTTGTTCTCAAGTCGTTGATCGTCAGCTTTTTGAAGATACGGTTACAGCTGCTGCCCTCGAAGTCGGACGTGCGGTTCGCATTCTTCATTATGTCTCCCAAGCTCCCGATCATCCTGTCAATTTATACCATAAAGAGAGTGGGTATTTGAAGGGTTTGGTGTTGCAGATGAGCTAATTTGAATTACGAATTACGGCAAAGATTTGCCCATGCTGTATTAAACAATACTGACATTCAACGCTTTGCGCTGTAAAAGCCAAAAGCCAAAAGCCAAAAGCCAAAAGCCAAAAGCCAAAAGCCAAAAGC
>CAYLPW010000079.1:0-5930 GCA_964385665.1 uncultured Saprospiraceae bacterium | reverse complement strand
AGCCAAAAGCCAAAAGCCAAAAGCCAAAAGCCAAAAGCCAAAAGCCAAAAGCCAAAAGCCAATTTATTGCTTCCGCTTCTCCGACTGCAACACGCTTTCCCACAACAACTCATTCTCCGCATTATACACACTAATCTTCATCTGTCGTTCTCCTCGTTTTCCAGAAAATTCCAGTAAGCCAAAGTTGCGTTCCGTCACGATGGTATTCGCGATTCGGTTCGTGTTGCCTTCATCTACATTGCTCGTAGCTGCCCCAGAAGTTAATGGAGAAATCGTGATGTCATAAAGCGTATGACCAGCTCCATTTTTAAGTTGACTCATTTCGGTATGGTGACGGTCACCAGTCAAAAAGACCACATTTTGAATACCTTCCTCTTCGATACGTCGCAATAGATAAGCGCGTTCTTTTGCGTGATGATTAGCATAGTTTTCATAGACAGGCGCACTATTTAGCACTTGCCCGCCGATGGCGATCATTTTAAAAGGCGCACGGCTATTCACTAAAGCTTCGATGAGCCAATCAATTTGTGTTTTGGTTAGTAGTTCTGGCTCACATTTTTTGCAGTTGTTGGGACTACGAAAATAGCGATTGTCTAATAAAAAAAAGTCAATATCGCCCCACTGAAACTGCGTCGTGATACCGCCTTCCATTTGCGGAATACCTACAGTCGGATTCGCCCAAAACAGATCGAACGCCCGCAAGGTTTTATCTTTCAAGTAATAGCTCCGATCCGAGTCGTTTGGACCAAATTCATGATCGTCCCAAATCGCGTAGTTGTGCGTAGAGGCTAATAACGGCTGCATTTCAGGTGTAGAGCGTGTATGTGTGTAGCGATGCAAAATACCCGTCTCTGAATACCAATCTGCTGGACGCATATAAGTATTGTCGCCCAGCCAAAGCATCAAGTCAGGATTGTGCGAGTCGATATGTGTAAAGATCTGATAATCACCACCGTAGGGATTGCCTGGTCGATCAAAAGCTGGTTCATTGATATAAGTGCAACTGCCCATCGCAAGTGTGAAGTTAGGTGGGTCGGTGCGATATTGCCAAAGCGGTTGGCTTTGAAAAGTAGTGGGATAGTCGAATGCGATTGTTTGCCCGTTGATGTGTAGTTGATAGTTGTAAGTCGTGCCTGGAACTAAAGGGGTCGCTACCAACTGAACAGCAAAAGCGTCCTTTTTTTGCGTCCTGACTGTATCCGTAGACTGCAAGGTGTTTGCTTTATCCTCCTTTTGCCAAAAGGTAAAATGCACGTTTGCTGCTTCGCTCGTCTGCACCCAAAGGTTCGCTTCCATCATCTCCGCATGCCCAACCATCGGACCAGATTGCAATAGACCTTCTTGTGCGAAGGCAGAAAAGGTACAGCAATAAAAAAGAAAGAGTAGCCAAATGCGATTCATCATCGGTGTAATTTTTTGCCGAAACTACTAGATCGTGATCTCTTGTCCAAGTTATTTATTTGTAAACTCTTTGTGGATAACATCTCGCTTGGAAGTACTATTGGGTATGAAGAAGGAAGATTTATGAATTCTCCCTACCGCATTCGACTTAACTCGCTTGTACTCAAGCGTTTTCCATCCTGAAATGCAACAATGAATGCGCCCATAAATCCTTTATGTAGCATTTCAATTCTGACCTTATCGGCCGCTTCAAAGGAATCTAGATTGCGAATTTGGTATTTGTTATAGCCGTCCTCCCAAATAATTTCGACGATATAAGGTACATCGCGCCAGCGTTGTTCAGCGGTGTTGACTTTCTCCTTAGAGGCAGCCAGTTGTACGCGATATTGAATAGGACTCTTGGATGTAGTCGATGGTTTTGGTTTTGTTACAATTTCGCCAGCACGCGGACTGACGTTGACCTTTTGCATAGAAGAGTTACTACGTACAGTTTGCTCTAATCGCTTTTTACTAGACTCAGACGGAATTGTTCGTTTGACTTGACGGACTTCCACAGGCGTACTAGTTGTTGTTTTGGGAAGGTCAATCTCACCTTTTTCTGTTTGCCTAGGTGGTGGCATCTCTTGCGTAATAGGTGTATTGAGACTGGCTACAATTGGGCTAGTAGAGGTTCCTTCTATCGTATTTTTGTACAGTTCAAAGGCTTCAAATATAGCGCTTGCCATCTGCATATGTCCAGCTTTTGACTTTAAAAACTGCTCCTCCGAACGGTTGCTTAAAAAGCCCGTTTCAATCAAAACACTTGGCATTGCTGTCTCACGCAAAACCAAAAATCCAGCCTGCTTTACTCCTCTACTCTTGCGTTGAGCCGCCTCTGCAAAGCGATTTTCTACTAATGATCCAAACAGAATACTTTGTTCTAAAAAAGCACTTTGATACATAGATAAGACGATGTGTCCTTCATCCGAGTCTGGATCAAATCCATCGTAGGTCTCTTCATAATCTTTTTCGTATAGAATAGCTGAGTTTTCTCGTTTGGCGACATTCAAATTATCTTCTGCTCGATGCAACCCCAGTACATAGGTTTCCGTCCCTCTTGTACCAAAATATTTGGGAATATAGTTGCAGTGGATAGAGATAAATAAATCCGCTTTGTTTCGATTAGCAATATTAGCGCGTTCGTTGAGTGGAATAAACTCGTCGCTATCGCGAGTCATAAGGACGTTCAAGGTCGGATAGGCAGCATTCAGTTGGTCGCGTAGTTGTTTAGCAACTGCTAAAGCAATATGTTTTTCTTGACTGCTGCTTCCAGAACAGCCAGGATCTTTACCACCATGACCAGGATCGAGTACAACTGTCCGAATTTCATAGGTATTGAGCTGTTCTTTAATAACTTTGCCCATCGTTTCGCCAAATTCAATAGTGTGTTCACCATCAACATAATGATGCTGACAAGTAGTACTGTGAGTATGGAGTGTAGAATTCGTCAAGAAAAAGTTAAAGGGCAAGGACGGCAGCGGCGATAAAAAACCAGCTAACGTTAGTGAAAGTAGCAATGATTGAATCATAATAGTTAATGTGCGAATGTATCAGTTCGATAATGACTCAACTGATAGACTCAGATAATCGGTTGTCGACAAATTATAGAAAATGCAAAGATATAAACCATTGTGGAAACTATCTATGGTCATTCACTATCAGCTAGTTGCGATAGTAGTGGCATTGGTAGTATTCAGCAATGGTTTGGTGGCTCAAGTCCCGACAACAGCTATTCCCAAAGATACAATTAAACAGGATAGTTCAACATACGTCTCCGTTCGGGATAGTGCTATTGCTGCACAGAATTACGAAACGGCTACTTTTCAAGTGCCTACGGACAGTGTCAAAATCTCTAAGACTGGATTGGATGCACCTGTCAATTACAGCGCACGCGATTCCATGATCTACGACATCGCCAATGAAAAGGTCTATCTCTACGGAGCAGCAAAAGTGGAGTATGAAACCATGACGATAGAGGCAGGCTACATTGTTCTGGATTGGGCGAGCGATGAAGTCTCTGCCGAAGGATTTATAGATAGCACTGGCAATCTCGGACAATTTCCACAATTCAAAGACAAAGAGCAAAATTTCACCGCAAAGCGACTGCGCTACAATTTTGAAACCTCGAAGGGGCTTATCTACGAAGTCAAGACGATGCAGCAAAACCTGTATGTACTAGGGTCTAAATCTAAATTTGTACGGACAGAAAAGACAGTGCCTGGTACAGATAGCACGTACACAGAAGACATCGCTTACAGTAAGGATGCTATTTTTACGACTTGCGATCATCCCGAACCGCACTTTGGCATCAGAAGTACTAAACAGAAAGTCGTTCCAGATAAGATGATTGTGATTGGGCCATCTTATTTAGAAGTAGCTGGTATACCCACTATACCTTTACCATTTGCCTTTTTTCCTACCAATACAGAAACGGATAAGTCAGGACTTATTTTTCCTCGCAACTACGAGTATTCAGAAGCTTGGGGGTTCGGACTACGTGATATTCAATACTACTTCCCCATCAATGACTACCTAAATCTGACAGCACGAGGAAGCATCTATTTGAAAGGTACATTTGACTTAGGATTGACCGCTAACTTTCGCAAGCGATACCTGTATAATGGAGGTGTAACAATAGACTATGCGCGACAGCGAAACGAAAATAACGAAGGTGTGGTAAGTTACGATCCTTCTGTCGCTTTTCGAGTCAATCTAAATCAGGCAACTGGTGCGCATCCCACGCGACGCATTGGGGGAAATATCAATATCCAATTTAATAGCTATCAAAGTCAAAATCTAAATGATGCGCAAAGCGTCCTACAGAACTCTTTCAGCTCTAACTTCTCCCTAAATCAAAGCTTCCGCGATCAGCCCTTCGATTTTTCGGTGGCTTTGACGCACTCTCAAAATGCACGTTCTGGACAAATGACGATCAACTTTCCCCAGTTTAACTTCCAGACACGAACGATCTATCCATTCAAGCGACAGAACTTTAAAGAAGGAGAAAGTCGTAGCGAGCGTTGGTACGAGCAAATTGCCTTTCGCTATCAGAATGCGATACAGGCAACCGTAGTAGGTTCTGATACCTTATCTAGATTTTTTGACACGGAAGAATTAAACGATAATCTACGCTTTGGTGCAGAGCAGCGTGCGACGGTGAATACTTCGTTCAAATTATTTAAAAATATTAGTATTACACCAAGTATCAACTACAGAAATGCTTACAATAGTAGCATAACAGATACTCGATTTTTGAATCAACCAGATATAGTCATTGATACTTTCTATAATGAATTCGACTCCACGCAAGTTGAGTTTGTAGAACGCATCAGAAGTTTTGGGCGAATAGTCACAGATACTATCCGCATATATGAAATGGATTCATTGAATAGGCAGGTAAAACCTATCCATGAAATAGGCGCAAGTATCAATATGACTACTACGCTCTATCGCACCCTCAATTTTAGAGGTAGGTGGTTGCGTGGTATTCGGCATACACTTCGACCTTCTATTTCCATGAATTGGTCACCCGACTATACCAATGCAGGTGATCTGAACTACACCGACTCTTACACTGAAATAAGGGCAAATGGAACAGAACGATTTGTAGAATTTTCACCCTATCGAAATTCGCTATTTCGAGCACCGACTGGAGGAGCAAGTGCCTCTATTGGCTATTCCCTCAACAATATTTACGAAGCTAAATACTTCTCGAAAAAAGATTCGACAGAAAAGAAGCTCAAGCTATTTGAGAACTTCATCATCAGTGGTAACTATAATATAGCAGCGGATAGTCTAAACTTCAGCGATGTGCGCGCACGAGGTGTCACACGTTTGTTCAAAGGTATTACGAGCGTACAGGTCAGTTTTCAGTGGAGTCCATACGCCTTGGATGAATTAGGAACTCGTCGCATCAATACGTTCTATCAGCAAACACAGGACAACCGATTCAATTTTCTACGTTTTGATCAGGCTAACCTACAAGTCAGTACCCGCTTGTCTATCAAACAGATTCGGGACTTTATCGACGGAAAAGATGATGACCGAAATATCGAAACAGGAAGTGGTGTCAATGGAGAAACACGCAATCGCTTAGACAATGAAGAACCACAGCGTATCTCGGATTACGAAAGCTTAGCCGATTGGCTAGGCGATTTCCGTTTGAATCACAACTTTGTTGCTCAACTCATGGGCATGCCCGAAGGCGACACACTACTTGTCCGTACCAACAGCATCAACGTACAGGGACGCATACAGATGACCCAAAACTGGGCACTGAGTGTCGGCAACTTTGGGTATGACTTCAAAAACAAAGGCATCTCCTATCCAGCTTTCGGCTTGACGCGTAATCTACACTGCTGGGATTTGCAGTTTCAATGGTATCCACAACGAAACGCATATACGCTGACCATTGGTGTGACAGATGCACCGCTGAATTTTATTCGGGTGCCGAGTGTGCGGAATCAGGCGGATGGGCGGTTTCAGGGGAT
>CAYLPW010000078.1:0-19281 GCA_964385665.1 uncultured Saprospiraceae bacterium | reverse complement strand
TCATCTCACATGGCTCATACTACACTGTTTACGCTAACTTAAAATCGACTAGTGTTAAAAAAGGGCAGCAAGTAAAGGCTGGTCAAATTATAGGTAAGTTGAGTTCATCAGACAGTCAGTTGCATTTTGAAATTTGGAAGGAAAAGCAGAAGTTAGATCCAGCGCGGTGGTTGCGCTAGCTTTCTATATACGTACGAATGAATTCGTACGCTTTTGTTATTGTCCTATTCTCTCCAACTCTCACTCTCTCAAGCTCTCAATTTCTTCTCACATGGTTTACGCATTCAAAGGCTTCATTCCTGTTATTCATAAAAGTGCCTTCGTACATCCGCAGGCTTGTGTGACTGGCAACGTCATTATCGGAAAAGACTGCTACATTGGTCCTGGTGCAGCCATTCGTGGCGACTGGGGCGGCATCGTCATTGAAGATGGTTGCAATGTACAAGAAAACTGTACGATTCATATGTTTCCAGGCGTAACGGTCACTCTAGAAGAGGCGGCACATATCGGACATGGAGCGATCATTCATGGCGCACATATCGGACGCAATAGTCTGATTGGCATGAACGCCGTTATCATGGATCGCGTACATATTGGCGTGGAAAGTATTGTGGGTGCATTGAGTTTTGTCAAAGCTGACACACAAATTCCGTCGCGTAGTCTAGTCGTCGGTAATCCAGCGCGTATTATCAAGGAAGTAAGTGATGAGATGATCGCTTGGAAGACAAAAGGGACACAACTATACCAGCAGTTACCGAAAGACTGCCAAGAGGAGTTGATAGCTTGTGAGCCGCTGCGGGAGCTGCCTAATACTCGCCCTGATCAGGAGATACTATTTCAAACCTGGGAGGAAGTAAAAAAGTCGTGATGATCTGTTGGTATTCGTTTTCAGACATCTTCCAAAAAAAGACAAAATACAAGTAGTTTGACTACCAACTATCTAGTGTATTGTGTTCAGATAGTATTGGGAAAAATATATCTTTGCCAGCACAGATTGGGCGTGACAGTAGACAGTTATGTCAGTACCTTTACCTCAATCCAAGCTCCAAATCAGTTAGTCTTCATTTACGAATAGTGTTATTCAAATCGGTATAGCATCCAAATTTCTATGTTCTAAAACCTAAACAATATGTCCAAAGTAATGATTATCGGCGCAGGTGGTGTGGGTCGAGTAGTGACTTTCAAGTGTGCGCAACAGCCAGACGTATTTTCGCATATTTTATTAGCCAGTCGCACTAAATCTAAGTGTGACCAAATTGCAGCAGATGCCAAGGCTGCCACTGGTCATCAACACATCGACACCGCAGCGGTAGATGCAGAAGATGTACCAGCCTTAACAGCGATGATTCGTTCTTTTCAGCCAGAAATTGTCATTCATGTAGCATTGCCTTATCAAGACCTGACGATCATGGATGCTTGTTTGGCGGCAGGTGTTCACTATTTGGATACAGCGAACTATGAGCCAAAAGAAGAAGCAAAATTTGAATATAGTTGGCAGTGGGCCTATCAAGACCGTTTCAAAGCTGCTAACTTGTTAGCTGTTTTAGGTTGCGGATTTGATCCTGGCGTTACGAGTATCTTCACGGCGTACGCAGCCAAACACCACTTCGATGAAATCCACTACTTGGATATCGTAGACTGCAATGCTGGTGACCACGGAAAAGCATTTGCTACAAATTTTAACCCTGAAATTAATATCCGAGAAATTACCCAGAAAGGACGCTACTACGAGAATGGTGAGTGGGTAACAACTGAACCACACGAGATCGGACGAATGCTGACATATCCCGATATTGGCGAACGCAAGTCTTATTTGATCTATCATGAAGAACTGGAGTCATTGGTCAAAAACTATCCAACGATCAAGCGCGCTCGTTTTTGGATGACCTTCGGCGATGAGTATTTGACACACCTTCGCGTCATTCAAAATATTGGTATGGCAGGTATCGAACCTGTTCGCTTTCAAGGACGAGATATTATTCCACTAGAATTTTTGAAAGCGGTGCTACCTGACCCTGGTGAATTAGGCACTAATTATACTGGACAGACTTCTATCGGTTGCCGAATTAAAGGTATTAAAGATGGGAAGGAAAAGACCTATTACATATGGAACAATTGTAGTCACAAAAAAGCATATGAGGAAACTGGTACGCAGGGCGTTTCGTACACCACAGGTGTTCCAGCAATGCTGGGTGCGAAAATGGTATTGACTGGCAAATGGAACGGCGTAGGTGTCAAAAACGTAGAAGAATTTAATCCCGATCCATTTTTGTCAGAGCTGGGAGTGCGTGGTTTGGAGTGGCACGAAGAAGTAGGCGCGGATTTGGAGTTTGAGTATGAATAGCAAGCTTTTTACATGGAATAATTAGTGAAGATCATACTGGCTAGGGTCTGGGAGTTTTTCTCTTAGGAACGATGAATCAATAGACTCCCGACTTTAAAGTGAAGTTATTAGACTTGTCACGCGACATCTTGATTGACTACATCGGGCAAATTTTATTTTGCTCCTTTCACAAAATACATATCCATCAAGCCCACGTTTTTTACTTCATGCTTACCGCGTGACTCACAGTGAAAATGGTGCTTGACTAAATCGTATGTGAACTGAGAGATATTTACTTTCCCGACCTCACCATGACTTTCCATGCGACTAGCAATGTTGACGGTGTCGCCCCAAATGTCATAAGCGAACTTTTTAGTACCGACTACTCCAGCCACAAGCGAACCACTGTTGATACCGACGCGCATCTCCCAGTACGGGATGCCTGCCGCCTTTTTTTCTTGAATAGTCTTTGCCATGAATGCTTGAATATCCAATGCTGCTTGAACGACTTTGACTGGATTCTCCTCGTCGGGGATGGGTACGCCACCTACCCCCATGTAACCATCGCCTAGCGTTTTGATTTTCTCCAACCCATAACCTTCCATGATCTCATCGAATGCACTAAAGTAGCTGTTGAGTTCACGAATGAGTTCGTCAGGCGATAGTAGTTCAGAGACTCTTGTAAAGCCACTAAAATCAGTAAAAATAACGGTTGCTAATTTGTATTTTTTGGGAGTGGCATTTCCTTTTTCTTTCAACTCCGCAGCAGTTGGTGCCGGCAAAATATTGAGCAGCAGTTCGTCCGATTTTTGGCGTTCCGATTCAGCTAGTTTGCGCTCTTTTTCAACTTCCTCGTTTTTACTTTCGAGACGTCGATTGGCACGACGGGAGCGATAGAGATTTATAAAAACTAACAATGAAATGAGCAACAATGCCGCTCCGATCCCATACGCTAATTGAGAAGAACGACGCTGATTTTCGATTTTGAGTTCACCAAGATCTTTTTGCCGTTTCAGAGCAGCTATCTCCTGCTCACGAATGAGTTGTGTAGCTTCAGCTTGTTTCAGTTGCATTGTTTTCATGTCCTCTTGCTGCCGAAGTTCTACCAGTTCGCGTTCTCTGGCCTCTGTCTTAAGTTGCTCCCGCAAGAGGAGGAAGGTTTGCTGATTTTGGAGTTCTCTCGTCTTCAAAAGTGCCGCCTGCAAACTTTTATCTTTTTCCAACAAAGCCAACTGATCCGTTTGTTCTTGTGCTTGTAGCAGTAGATTGTCCTTCTCTACTTCTAGCCGACGGCGTTCTTCTCGTGTTTGTTCGAGTTCCGCATCTTTCAGTGCTTCATTGATTTGATAAATTCTAATTTCCTTTTCAGCACGTTCCAGCTCCAACTGCTGCTGCAATAGCTGCTGCTGACGAAGTTTTTCAATGGTCTGTAGAGAGTCCTCTATTTGTAAGTGTTGGGAAAAGTAATTGAGCGCTTCTTGATACTCAAACAGTGCTTCATTGATTTCTCCTGCTTGCCGATAAGCGTCACTTAATAAAATAGCAGAACCAATATAATTAGCATTCTCTTCAGCTAAATCATTGTAAAGCAATGCATTGTAAAAATCGCCCTGTCCTAAATAAAGTTTCGCGATTAGTAGTTGAACAGCGACTTGTTGTTCTACATCTTCATTCGCTAGTTTCGGCAATGCTCTACTCAATAACTGTACAGCGGTCTCTATCTGCCCCATATTTTGGTGACATATTGCCATGTTGATATAAAGCGTTACTTCTTTGTTGCTGTCTTCAATATCGTTGATGACAGCAGCAAGTTGAAAATGCTCTAAAGCGCGCTGTGGCTGTCCCAGTTTTAGATAAGTGTACCCTAAGTTATTGTAAACGCTAGCTACGGCTTGCTCGTTGTTTGTAGAGGCGACTAGTTCTAGCAGCATCTGATTACGTTCCAGGCTACCCTTGTAGTCCTTTTTTAGAAGATAGCTAACAATTTGGCGTTCAATGGTATTGATTTGCCCAGCTACATTGTCACTATCGTCGTAGTAGTCGTAGATAATATCCAACAAGAGCAATGCGCTATCAGACTTTCCAGCGAGCGTAAATGTTTTCTCCATACGCTCCCAGATTTCGATGCGCTCATCAGTTAGCGACTGCGCTTTTCGAAAATTAAGGAGTGCTTGTTCGTATAGTTTTTCTTTTTGATAGATGTCGCCAATATTTAGGTACGCTTCGTAGAGCGCTGAGGTATCACCACTTTGCATCAACAACGGAATCAGCTGCAACTGGTAACGAAGACTCTGTGTGTAAGCATTCTGTTGACTGTATAGTCGTGCCATGTTTTGATAGGAAGCAATTATGCCTGTTTCATACGTCTCATCTTGACTAATGACTAACGCTCTTCTCACTAAATTAATAGCAGAATCAACAGCTAAATCAGCTTGCGTGGCGCGTTCTAGTAGACTATCTACTTCTAACATGCGCTCAGAAGGAGCTTGCGCTTGTACTACATTCCAGCTGTACACCAACACTGTCA
Organism: uncultured Saprospiraceae bacterium; assembly: GCA_964385665.1. Lineage (GTDB taxonomy): Bacteria > Bacteroidota > Bacteroidia > Chitinophagales > Saprospiraceae > JAAUTG01. The sequence goes on along the minus strand of CAYLPW010000078.1, from coordinate 14,431 downwards.
AAACCAAAAAATACCGAAGTCGCATCATCGCATACTATAATTCAAACCCACTCGAAATGTGCGCAAATGCTGTGCATTATACAACAAAGCATCTTGCGCTCGATCCACACCTATACCTGCGTACGATCTATTGAGCGTATTGAGTACCTGTACAAAACCCTGAAACTCGTTACTAAGTTGATACCGAACGATTAAATCTAGCACATAGTAATTGGGAATGATATTATCTTCTGGTGCACCTGTTCCATTGACAGCGTTCCAGCTTCTACTCAACCAAGACTGTGAAAAGGTATGTACCGATTGTATGAACCAACGTCTTGTAAATCTAGTGCGTGTATTGATCTGCGTTGTCCATCTGCCTACGCCTCGCACACGCTCTAGTTTTTCTTCACTAAAGGCTAACTGCTCCTCTCCTCGCGCAAACTGAAAATTGATTTGCCCTTCTGTTTTTGAGGGTAGTCCGACACGTAAACGTCCCTGAAATCCTCTTATACTTACGCTAGTTGGTCTATCATTGCGATAGCCTGCGGTGTAGCGCAAACGAGCGTCGGCGATATCTAAGGTCTCATAATATTCCACTAGTTGAGTGGCACGAGTGCGGAAATAGACAATATCAGTACTAAAGTTATCAGAACGCCCTAGACGCAAGCCTACTTCAAACGACTCGTTAGTTTCACGTTGTAGTGGAGGATTAGCCAATTGAACAAAAGCGGTATCTGCTTGAGTAACGACTGCATAGGAGCGCGCCTGAAAGTAAGGAGAAGGTGCTTGCGCAGCGTTGGAGTAGTTGATACGTAGGCTACTGCCTTCCTCAAGTTTCCACATCGCTGCCAAAGAGGTACTCCAATGTCCATTATACAAACTGTGTTTGTCATATCGAGCCACTGCCAATGCACTTAGACTTTTCCAATTGCCATATAACTGTCCATATAGACCTACATTAGTGATGTTAACTTCCTCTGGTATTATGTCAGCAACATTTGCTCCAGCAGTACTGCGAATATCTCCCTCTCGCTCAAAATAAGAAAAGGGAAGAAAGTCTGTAAAAGGTTGCACACGCGACTGCGACAAGTCACCACCCAATGTAGCTCGAAAAGTTTCATCAAGTTGGTAACTTACTAATGGATTGACATACCAATCTTCTGAATAAGCGTATTGATAGCGTGAATCAGCTAAATACTGTTCATACACCTCTTCGCTCAGTTCTTCAAAATTAGTATCGTCAAAATTAGTACTCAAAGTCTGCTCTTGTCCAGCTAATACTCCCCTATTGAACGAGTGCAGCACATAGTTTCTAGAAGAACGGGGCTGTAGCTGATAGCGCAAGTTCGTTCCGTCTATTCTGACCTCCCATTTTTCCCACTCTCGCTGCCATCCTCCTGTGATACGGGTGATTGTTTCACCCATTGTCGCCACAGGGCTAGACAAGGAAAGAGCTGTTGGATTTAGTGCTAACGCGCTATGATCCTGTCGATTGTATTGTTCGAAGTCCAAATAAATACCTCGATAACTCACTCGTGCACCAATAGCATCGCTACTGTGTGCAAAATTGCGAATGACTGCCTCTTGAGCAGTGCCTGTGTAGTTAGGAATGCGCAGCAATTGGTCTTCATCCTTTATGTAGGAAAGTGGGCGATACAAACTATCGTTATCATGTAATATGGGACGTTCATCTATCTCTGTGTAGCTACCAAAAATATTAAAATTGATAATATTTTTATCTCTCCCCATTTTGCCTCCTAGCATGACACTCAACTGATCGAATGTTTGCAATCCCAAAGACACATCTGCCTGCACGTAAAAGGGGCGTTGTGTTTCTTGCGTGATGATGTTGATTGTTCCTGCCATCGCATCCGCTCCGTAGATGCCAGGCGTAGCACCAAAAATAACTTCTATCCGTTCTGCTTGTCGAATCGGTAACTGTGCCCCTATGGGCATTCCACCCGTTCCTGAGGGTCGAATCGGCAAGTCATTAATTAGTATTTTAGTGTATCGATTACCCAACAGACCACGCATGATAAACGTCTCCCCATCTAGCGCATTGCCAGGTTGAGAAATGCGAACACCTGGTAGCGATTTGAGGACATCGACTAGAGTGATAAAGCCTTGCTCTTGTATTTGCTGTTTCGTAATGACATAGATAGTGAAGGGAATGTCTTCTAGTTGACTCAATGTTCGGCTACCAAACAGAGCGTTAGGATCATCTTGTTGCTCACCCTCCGTCAAATCGTTTTCGTCCAACTGCCGAAACTCTAATCGTAAAGAATCGGTCGTTTGCGCTATAGCTAACTGACCACTACTAATTAGTAAAAGCCATAGATAAATGATAACTTTTACAGTCTGTTTTTGTCCTTCTAATAGGTCATAGTTCATCAATCTGTTTCATAGTTTATCGCAAGATAGGAAAATTCGATAGGTGTTCATTTTTAGGAGAGCAGGAGAGGTGGGAAGAACGTCAACTTTAACTACAGATAGTCGACTACAAGTGAATCACCTGACCATTTTGCACTTCTATTTCTCTCCAAATAGATTCAAAACCTGCATAAGATTCTGCTGCTACTAGTGCATTTTGTAGATTGAAATCCTGCTGAGATTGCGTATAAAACAATCCTTGTTCAAACAAATGAGCAGCTAGATACTCTTGTTCGCTTTGTTGTGGAGTAGGAATTAAAATAGCTCGCCCACCGATAGCCGCCAAATCCATCAATGTACTATAGCCAGAGCGACAAATAATAACATGACTTGCACACATTAGTCGATTCAATTCAGCTCCCGCAACAAATGATCGATACGTTAGATGCTTATTGATGTTGTACTGTTCGCTACGTTCGCTTTTGCCACCCACAATCAAAGCTGGCGCGTTCATCGGGTGCATTTTAGCTTGTTCTATAATGATGTTTTCCAGTAAAGTACGCTGTGGTTCAGGACCAGAAAGCACAGCAATCCAAGCATACTCTTTTCCTACTGATAACTGCTGCATGCGAGACAATAGTCCAATATACTTGATAGTTGGCATGTGTCCGCCATGTGAGAGCTGCCCCGATAAATTCGGTACGCCAGCTAGATCTGGCACCCAACAAATTTGGAAGAATATCCGAATCCATGTCTTATTGATCCATTGAACTACGCGTTCTATCCACAGATGGTCGACGATAATATTCAGCTGATGGGTCATAAAAATGGAGTGACACTGTCGATGAAAGCACCCAAACCGATTGTCAGAAATAATGGTATCTATCTGTAACTGTCGCACCATCTTCCGTACGTGCAGATGCTCTATGATGGTCACAACAGCGATCTTTGGCAACTGCCATGCCATCAACCACATAAAACGCTTCTTACCGTATTTTATATTATGAGCAGGTAGTGTCAAACAAGTCAGCTCTGGACACTCCTTCTTTAGTAAGGCTAACGCGCGACCATCACTAGCTAAAAAAACGTTATGCCCCTGTTGTTGCAACTGCCGAATGATAGGCAGGCAACGCGTCGCATGTCCCAGTCCCCAGTTGAGCACAGTGACGAGTATTCGCTTCTTATTTTGCTGATCCATTAGTGGTGCAAGCTAAATAGTTCGTGTAAAATACATGCTAAAAATTGTTTAAGTATTACGCATTTACTGATTGATTCCCTTCGGAATATACAACAATATCTCTTGCTGTTTTTTGTCACAAAATGGGCTATCATTTCGTTATGTGCCATCTTTTTAGTAAATTTTCGTGTTTACTTTAAAATTAAAATAGGTTTTTTAGACTAAAACCAATATTCATTTTTTTGTTGATGATTATTTCTATAGAATATAATTTTAATCTGAGGTAAGATATGAGTGTTAATTGTAAGTAAGAATAGCAAATTTCCTTATATTCTGTGTTCATAAAGATCTGCCGATTCGCTTTTGAGCGGTACAGTATAGCTGAAATTTAATCATCGAAAACTGTCTGTATCAGCATACTTTTTTGAACAAAGGGATAGAAATAATGAGTTGTTAGTATACTTTTTTAATGACTTTCAATTCATAGAATAGCGATCATTTTTTGCGAACTATTTATTTTGCCTGAGCATACTCACTTATACCTACACATTACCTATCTGAAACATGCTAGAAATGACAAAATTGACAGATGAAACAGTACTTGATCTTCCACCATTAACTGACCAATTCATTGAAGAAGTAAAACACGACTTTTGGATTTGCTGTGTCAGTCGAGAGATGAGCCTAATCGGACGGCGTGAAGTACTTACAGGAAAAGCCAAGTTTGGTATTTTCGGTGATGGTAAAGAGGTGCCACAAGTAGCTATGGCAAGGGCTTTTCAGAAAGGTGACTGGCGGTCGGGCTATTATCGCGATCAGACTATTGTACTGGCTTTAGGTATCGCTACTATTGAGGACTTGTTTGCTCAACTTTATGCTGATTCTGAAAACGATCCGTTTAGCAAAGGTCGACAGATGAACGCACACTTTGCTACACCTACTGTTGATGAAAACGGTCAATGGTTGGATACAACGACAACTTACAATTCCTCCTCAGACATTTCCTGCACTGCTGGACAAATGCCGCGTGGTTTAGGACTGGCACTGGCTTCAAAAATGTACAAAGAGCATCAATCTGATTCAGCAGAAGCACAAAAATTCTCACGCAACGGACAGTCCGTTTGTTTCTGCACCATAGGCGATGCGAGTACCTCCGAAGGTGTTTTTTGGGAGACGCTCAATGCTGCTGGTGTGATGCAAGTACCATTGGCAGTTTCCGTTTGGGACGACGGCTATGGTATTTCTGTACCTACTGAATATCAGACAACTAAAGGTAGTATCTCCACTGCTTTGGCAGGTTTCGATAGCGAAGAAGCAGGAACAGGTATGCGCATTCATATCTCAGAAGGATGGGATTACCTCAAGCTACGCGAAATGTATGAAAAAGGTATAGCACGCATCAGACAGACACATCAGCCAGCTCTTTTTCATGTTACTCAACTGACGCAGCCGCAAGGACACTCTACGTCTGGCTCACACGAACGCTACAAGAAACCAGAACGTCTAGACTGGGAAGCTAAATATGACTGTCTAGTGCAGATGGAAAAATGGATGATCGCTACAGATATTGCAGATGAGGCGGAGCTGACTGATATGCGCAAGCGGGCGAAAAAACATGTACGTGAAGCTAGAGACCGCGCACTTGCCAACTATACAACTCCTATTCAAGCGCAAAAACAAGAACTACTCGATCTCTACGCCCCCATCATCGCAGCTGCACCTGCTGATCTTCAACCACAACTAGAACGCCACAGTCGTTCGCTGGCACAGCTAAAAATGCCGCACGTTTCGGATATGGTCAAAAGTGCGCGTCGCTTGCAATATCAACTATTGGGACAGAATATATCAGAAAAAAATGATTTAGCGCAGTGGCTCGCAGCAGCATATGCCAAAGGACATGAGCAATACCACACTGATCTATATAGTCATTCTGATCGTGCAGCGACAAATATTACAGAAGTAAAACCAACTTGGTCTAGTACTTCCTCTACTAAAAGCGGTTATCAAATTCTGAATCGCTATTTTGATCTTTTATTTGCTCGTGACGAACGCGTTTTGGCATTCGGAGAAGATGTCGGTCATATTGGTGATGTCAATCAAGGATTCGCCGGTCTGCAAGATAAATATGGGAAGGAACGTATTTTTGATACGGGTATTCGAGAGTGGACGATTATGGGGCAGGCGATTGGTCTTGCTATGCGTGGGTGGCGACCCATTGCCGAGATCCAGTATTTGGACTATCTGACTTATGGTCTCGAACCACTGACAGATGATCTGGCTACTTTACGCTATCGTTCTGGGGGCATTCAGCAAGCGCCAGCCATCATTCGGACGCGTGGTCACCGTTTAGAAGGGATCTGGCACTCTGGTTCTCCTCTGGGGATGATGGTAAATTCCCTACGTGGTATGTGTGTATTAGTGCCTAGAAATATGACACAAGCTGTTGGCTTCTACAATACAATGATGCAGTCTGATGATCCTGCTATCATCGTTGAGCCACTGAATGGTTACCGACTCAAAGAGCGCGAACCCGATAATATCGGCTCATACACTGTACCTGTTGGAAAGGTCGAAACTTTACATACTGGAACAGACATTACTTTAGTCACATACGGCTCTTGCGTACGGATAGCGGAAGAAGCCATCAATTTATTGAAACCGTTCCAAATTTCAGTGGAGTTGATTGATGTACAGTCGCTATTGCCCTTCGATTTAGATGCAGATATTTTGACTTCCATTCAGAAGACAAACCGTCTTTTAGTACTCGATGAAGATGTACCTGGTGGTGCTTCTGCTTATATTTTACAACAGGTTTTGGAAGAGCAAGACGGCTACCGCTATTTAGATTCTAAACCGACGACACTGACGGCAAAAGCGCATCGTCCTCCTTATGGTTCGGATGGTGATTATTTCACAAAGCCGAACGCAGAAGATATTTTTGATGCGGTGTATGAGGTGATGCAGGAGGCGTATCCAGATCGGTTTGGGGGGTAAGGATACGTTTCAATACGGTTTTAGTTAATTCTATATCGAAAATATACTATAAAAAAGGGCGATAGTTTCAGACACTGTCCGCGACTATCGCCCTTCTTAACGCTTTCAGACGATCTTTTTGATCATCGGTTTTTGAAGCGTTCTATTGGACGACCAATTTTTTCATATCCATTTGATCGGATGTTCTGATTTGCACCCAATAGATACCTTTTGCCAAATCATGTGTACCCATTTGAATAGTGTGTTGTAGCTGTTCAGGCGAGACAAGATGTCGCACTTGACGACCATTCAAATCGTACAGAACCACTTCTACCTCTTGTTTTTCGTGTAAGGACAAATTTAATTGTACTTCTGTTTGGGCTGGGTTCGGGAACAAACGAACCTTCCATTTTTCCAATTCACTACGCGTTTCTAAGGCTTGGCTACTCGATGAACATGCTTGAATAGCAGCACGGAATACACTGTTGCTTTTTGCATGAAAACCAGCTTGAAGCGTGATGGAACTCGATGCTAAAAAAGTGATGTCGCTATTTGGTTCTATTTGTGCAGTAGACGTGATGGAATTGTAACCTTCATAAACATGAGTACCCGTGCTATTTACGTTATCAACGACAACATCCGTACAAACGCTGGCGCAAGGCGGGCAAGTAGCACCACCACAATCTACACCAGTTTCATCTTGATTTAGGATACCGTCCGTGCAAGTTGGTGCAGAGGCTAAACAGTTTTGAACTGTGGTGTTTGCTGTTAATGGATTTTTTGCAAATTCAGCATATTTGATTGCTTCACTGGTAGTTACTTGGGGGGGAAGAAAATAGTTGAATCGAACACCCTGAAAGAAATTTACAAATTCTGGAGCGCAAGTCGGATTTTCTGACCATTTGCGCAACCGATCTGTACACTTTCGAGATCGAAAATGAAAACCACTCGCCCCATAAGAAGCCATGTCACCAGAACACTTTCTCGTTTCGGCGGCTCCTCTATCTTTGTAGTAGCCTTCTACAATACCATCTGCTAATCCTTGATCGAATTCTTCTCGTGTTCCCAAAGGAACATCTGTGTTATAGATATAAGCAGAAGTGATAGACCCTTGTGGACCTGTCACTAACTCCCATTGGCTGGGTTCGATACTTAAAAACTGGTCGTCGTCTCTGTTTCCATCTATGACGAAAGGACCTGTATTGCGATCGCTATAAAAGTTCATACCAATAGCATTGGTGTTAAAGTCGCGTGCTTCAAAATAACCCGCACTTGGATGGATTCGATAATAAAAGACATTATCGGAACGGCATTCGGTCATCAATAGAGTCAACTCCATAAAAGTACCACTATGTGCGCCCATAACGGAACGAATACCTCGAATCGGACCATCAATATTGGCAATAATCGGACCACGTCGTTGGGAAAAAGTGATTTCTGTTTTAACACAGTTATTGAGGGATACGAAATACTGGTGAGAATCAATAATATCCGTGTTCGGCATATTGCCTTTTTTGAGTATCAGTTGATCGTTCTCCCATCGGCGAAGAAAGTGCATACTGTAGTTGGCGGTATGTATCCAAGAATCTTCAGGATTTAAATCTGCTTCACCATTATAGCAAACCATGTAGTTGTCTTTGTAGCTGCCTCCAAAATCATCATAATCATAATCAACATAATCCATGCCTGCATCTTGAGCCAAAGACCCATCTTGCCGAAACAGATAGATGTACCCTAGTGTTGCATTGTTGGAAAGCGGTTCCAACACTTCCACTTCACAACGCGAATTGGTGATCACATTTGCTGGACAGTCGTTATTAGGAGCTTGTTCGCCTGCGTCTCTAAACATGAAAGCCAGCTCATCATCATTGTCGAAGCTAGGATTTGGGTCAAGACCTGTGAAGGTGTTCGGGTCAGCATAAAAATAAACTTCCCATAAATATTCCTCTTCATTTTTTCCAATACATGGACCATTCGGTGCTCTGTAAGGGTCAATGATGTTCGTTAACATTCTTTCATCTATCTGAATAGGAATTTGTTGCCACTGTCCCGATATATATCGAAAACCAACTAGACTAGAGGGGGATTCGCCCACCATGCAAGGGACTGCCGATCCTTCTAAAACGACTGGATCGCAATCTCTTGTTTGAGCATAGGAGGTAAAATAAAGAACGGAGAGCAAAAGGCTGAGTAGGTAATTGTGCCGCTGCATAATTGGATGTTTTTTGTCAAAAGTGTTACACGCTATCAACTATTTTGATGTTTAAATTAAGGTAAGTACTTGAATGTAAATAAACGTCACTTTTGACCTAGCTAATTTTTCGTTAATCAAGGCAGATTTTTCTTGCATAACTGGTTATGGAAGCAAAATCTAACGCCGAGTAACGGAAAATTAGCCCGTCAATGAAAGTGTCGATTATTTGGGTTCACGTACTTATATAGGGACAACTACTTTTGAGATGTTATAAACAATGTTGAATATCTAGCTACAACTTCTGTTAAAATCTTTAACAAAAATATTATTTTTCCTCATATATAAAAACTCATTTATAAGATCATTTTCCCTAGTGAAGGCTTATTAGTAAAATGCCTCAAAAAAGGCAGCTATTTTGTCTCCTAAGAAATTCAAAAAAATCAGTGCATCCCGATAAGAAAACCACTCTCCGCTAAAAATTCTTTGTGGTTAAACATTCACACATGAGTTAATTTTCAAATAGAAACCGCTAATTTCGCTGCTCAGATTGAAAACAGCCCATTATATTTTAGCTTATGCTTTCTATTGTTGTTCCTACTTACCATCGAAATGATTTATTAAATGAATGTCTAGCGCGCATTGCGCCCGAAGTGCAACAACTCGATGTGCCTTACGAAGTGATCGTCAGCGACGACGGACGCGAAAGCACTGCACAAGTGTTGATAGCAGAAAAATACAGTTGGGCAACTTGGGTGAAAGGACCTCAGAAAGGACCTGCATCCAACCGAAATAACGGTGCGCGACAAACAAAATATGATTGGCTTGTTTTTTTAGACGACGACTGCCTGCCTGATGACCATTTGCTACGGGCCTATTGCGAAGCCATTAAACAGCATCCCGACCTCTCAGTTTTTGAAGGAAAAATTTATGCGGATCGCGAACGCCAACGCTTCGATGAAGAGTCGCCCATCAATCTGGAAGGGGGCAAATTGTGGTCTTGCAACTTTTGTATTCGTAAAACTACCTTCGAACAGTTGCAAGGCTTCGACGAAAGCTTTCCTCACGCCACCATGGAAGATATTGATTTCAAACTTCGCCTTATCCATGCTGGTGAAACTATTTTATTCACGCCTTCAGCGGCCGTTTGCCACCCTTGGCGCAGAATAAAAGGCTGGCAGATGTATAAAAAACGCTATGCTAGTTATCAATACCTTATCAATAAATACCCTGAAAAAAAGAAAATGCACACGCCTTTTTCTCGCGTCAAAATTCTGATCGGTCGGCTAGGAAAAGGCATTTATAGTTTAGCCAAATGTCGGTTTCGCGGAGCTCATAACTTAGTCTATCGAACTGCCATTGATGTGCTGCTTATTTTTGTGAAATAAGTGTGTTTCCTTTTTCACCTAACCTTTTTGAATTGATGCGTTCTATCATATTTATTCATATTCCAAAAACATCTGGTACTGCCTTTTTCAACTCCATAGAAGAAGCTATTTCGGACTACCAATTGATTCGACCAAAAGGCAAAAAAGCATTTTCAACCACCATTTACACCCGTCCTATTTTTGTCAAAGGACATCTTCCTTACGGCTACCACCGCTACAAACCCTTTCGCCGATTCGACTATATTTCTTTTTTGCGCCACCCCATTCAGCGTGCCATTAGTCACTATTATTTCGTATTGGAAGCCAAAGACGACGATTATATTCATCCAGAGTGGGAACGACACCACCGCACACCGCTGAAGGATATGTTCAGCAACGAACACATATATAGTTATGCCAATTTACAGCCCAATTTGCAAACGCGCATGTTGGCAGGTTTAGACCCATCAAAAGGTGATAAAGCGATGCTGGAAGCTGCTAAATACAATTTGCAGCACCGCATTAAAGCCTTTGGTATTCAAGATGAGTTTGATCGTTCCATTGAATTATTCGCGGATGTCTTCGGATGGCAAACTAAACCTAATATCGGTACAAAATGGAAGCGCACTAAGAATAAACCATCACTTGACAGTGCGACTCAGTTGGCTTTAGAGAATGCCCATCAGCTGGATATGGAATTGTATGAGTTTGCGAAAAAACGATTTGAAGAATTAAGTAACGTGCAATAATTAAATTTGCTCTGATAGCTTGTTCCACCAATCGGAAGTTTTCGGGGTTCGGATTTGCTGGAAGTAAATAGATACACGTTCGTTATGGTTCACATAACTTTATAAATTTTTTATTTAGACCACTACACTACAGTCTAACGGTTCAAATCTTCCCATAATTTCCATGATTGGTGACCATGCGTTTAGCTTGCGCAAAAGCAGAGGGGCTGACTAAGCAGTAGCCTAGAAGTAAAAGTATTATTTGCTTCATGGTGAGATTCTGCTTAATAACGGAATCTTACTGCATCACAAAATATAAGCTTGAAGTGTCGAACTCTGGCATAGTAGAACATAACTATTGGATTCTATTAATAGAAAAAAAGGATAGGGATATTCTGCTTTCAGTTATACTCCAAATCGTATTTTCTACCAATATAAAGACCGTCTTCAAATGGGTTGTCCACCATCTATTTGTCTTAAATGAAGCATGCCAATATAAAATTCCTTATCTTGAGCTGACGAAATCCTATTACGTAAACAATTCATCAGCTAAAATGAGTAAATGGTTTATCTCATTGGTGGCTTTTCTGGTTTATATGGGTATTGCTCAATGGATCTATTTGTGTCCTATTTCACAAGCAATTTGCCCAACAGAAACAGAAGAAGTAGCTGCCGAGGTTCCCGATCCTGCCCCCGTGGAGGAGATTCAACTGGAGCCCATCATGTTCAATTGGAACAATCCTGAGGCAGTTACTACTGCCCGATATGACGAAGCTTATCGACAGCGTATCCTTGCCGACAACAAAGAGGGTAAAATCCTCGAAATCACTGGCTTTTATCATCCAAATGAAGAGAATACGACTTCTTTCGATGATCTAGGTTTCGCTCGCGCTCGTACTATTGCAAATCTCTTTCCAGAAATTCCTAAAGAGCGTATCGAAGAGTTAACACAACGAGTCGACAATCCTGATAGCGACCCTGGTAACTTGATGTCCTTCTCCCAACTAAAATGGGTAGATGAGGCAACAGAAGATGCCCCTGAAGAGGCGGCAAGAGTTGTAGATATTGCTGATCGACAGGTTGCTTATTTCCCATTCAGTTCTGCCAATCCAATTCTGCCACAGGAACTGCGCGATTACTTGAAGAATTTAGCAGAAAATCTGAAAGCTTCTGGCGGAGATGTACGCTTGGTCGGTCACACTGACAATGTTGGTGACGCAGCTATGAACAAACAGTTGGGACAAAGTCGTGCCAACAGCATTCGAGATGAACTCATTAAAAATGGCGTAGAAGCGACTAAAATCACGACCAGTTCTATGGGTGAAACAGAACCGACTGCCAGTAACGATACGGATCGAGGACGCGCTCGCAATCGACGAGTAGAAATTATCTATCAGCAATAATATACATCTATTACCTTAACTACAATTAGTCAGTTCTTAACGTAACTCTATCAACTGACTATCTAAATATTTATTAGAATGGAATCATTTGTAAACTCTTGGGGGGATGACTTTTTGTTCTTTTTCCTCTTTCTGATAGGAGCATTTCTGTTAGGAATGCTTTTACACGAATTGCTTTGGGGAAGAGGGAAAACGACGACTATTACTGACTTAGAGCGCGAACGTGATAGGCTGCGTGCGAAAAATACAGACTTTGAGAAGGAATTGGCTTCGGAACGTTATCGTATTGAAGAACTAGAGGCAGAATTGAAAAAAGCGCGTGCTTCATTGAATCAATGTGAAGCGGATAAAGCCACCATCAATGCCCAACTATCTCGTGCTCGATCAATGAGCGAAGCAGCTTCACCTACAGTCGCTAGTAGTGCTGGTGCAGTAGCTAATAACTTAGTGAGTGACCGTACAGATAATGATCGTTCAATGGACAATAGTGCGGTCGGCAATACCAATTTAGCGACTGGCGGTGGATTAAATACTAACCCTGATGACCTAAGTCAACTCAATGGCATGTCTGAAGATGCTATTGCCATCTACAAAGCGAATGGCATTCACTCAATTTCAGATCTAAAAAATGCGAACGAGGACGACTTGGCTGGCTATTTCACCGACTCTAAACACAACTACTACTTCGCGCAACAGCAAGCTAACCTGCATGGTAGCGATATGAAAGCCTATTTGGAGTATAGACTGAACAACTACGCAATGGCATTGCGTAATGACAACTTGCAAGTAGTAGAGGGCATTGGGCCGAAAATCGAAGGATTGCTGAAAGCTGATGGTATCCGTACTTGGGGCATGTTGGCACGTACCTCTACGGACGACTTAAAAGCCATACTGAATAAAGCTGGCAAACGCTATCAAATGCACAATCCAAAGACTTGGCCAGAACAAGCAGATTTAGCGAATAAAAAGGAATGGGAAAAACTCTATAACTTCCAAAAGTTCTTAGATACTGGACGCGATACGGGTTCGGACAATCAGACACCTGCGAAGATCGAGAAAATAATGATTCGCATCCTGGGCATCAAATCCAGTCCAGATGATTTGAAAGTGGTAGAAGGGATAGGTCCAAAAATAGAAGGACTGTTGAAGGCCGATGGTATTCAGAATTGGTCGGATCTAGCGACTACGGCTGTTGATCGGCTACAAGGTATTCTCGACAAAGCGGGCAACCGCTACAAACTAGCACGTCCCTCTACGTGGCCGAAACAAGCTGCACTCGCTCGTGATGGAAAATGGGCAGAATTGAAAGAATATCAGGACTTTTTGCAAGGTGGGAATGATCCAACAGCATAAATAATCATCACTATTTGGGTAAAATTAATAGGAAGGTACTCGTATGGGTGCTTTCCTTTTTTTGTTTCACGGATTCGTATCTGATATAATAGATTCTGTATGAGTGTTATCAATAACATTTATCTACTACCAACTACATATGTCAATGAAGAAAACGCTCGGAGAATTCAGGACTTGATCAATGAACTCGCTGAAGATATCTTTAGTCGTCAGAAAGAGAAGAAACAGTACTTTAGTTCCGAATGGTTTCAGACCTTATTTCAACTAAACTATACTTCGTTCAATAGATTTCTTGGTGATACTGACTATTTCTTTGAGTTCAATGAAGGTAGGAAAGATTTTCAGTTAAGTGAGTACGCTAAAGACGAAATTAGGGAAGTTATCTGCCCCAATTGTCAATACGCATTAAGTAATGAGTTGGGAAAAGCGCTTTTATATAACGGGCTTAAAAATACTTCTCCAAAACTAGCCATAGAATGTGAACTAGGAATTCTATGTCCCAAATGTGGAGTATTGACAAACATTAATAGACTGATGGATAAAAAACTAATAGGTAACTTCTCTATTCATCTAGCAGAGTCTCTGTTTTACTATACTAATGTGAAAGAAATATTCTCTTACCTAAATCAGATAGAAGACATTAAATTTACAGTGAAACAATATATGTATCCATAAGTAAAAAAAGCCCTTCCCCGAAACATCGGAAAAGGACTTTTTATATTGCATGATAATCACTACATCTTGGAATAGAAATACTGAATCAAGGCAAGGAATCGCCGAACCAGTCTCGCATCTCAAAGCGAAGCAATCTCAAAATCTAATATCTCAAAAAGTCTACATCATACCACCCATACCACCAGGCATTCCACCATGTGCGTGTGGAGCTT
>CAYLPW010000077.1:0-19320 GCA_964385665.1 uncultured Saprospiraceae bacterium | reverse complement strand
GGCATATTGACTTTCAAATCTGAAATATCAATTCCATGTAATTCAAATTTCTCCTTCGCATTGTGGTAATGCTCCGAAGAATCTAATAAAGCTTTGGAAGGAATACAACCTACATTTAAGCAAGTGCCGCCTAGAGAAGGTTCTTTTTCGATTAATGCCGTTTTCATGCCTAGCTGTGCTGCTCGAATAGCTGCTACATAACCTCCAGGTCCTGAGCCAATTATTGTTATATCGTATTTCATCTATCTGTCTGTTCTTTTATCTAATTGAGGAGCTACAAAGGTAAGACCTTGAGAAGGTTTTTGGTTGAATAAATCCATCATTTCTGAATAGAAGGTAAAATTTCTTGACACTGAAAATAAAAATGCTGTCTAGCACTTTCACCTCATTATTCGTAAATAGTTTTCAGCTTCTTCATTAGCGCAGCGTACATATTACCCCTTTCATCTTCCAGCGTCTTCATCGCTACCTTTTGCACTTGCTCATGATTTTCCCAAGTCATACAAGGATCGTTGTAGTTCCACTTAATAGAATCACTTCTATCGGTATAATAATTGGGTCGTTTTTCAGGAAAAGGCTGTATAAATCGTCCTGCCCAACTACTTTCAGTCGGATCGTCTGCATTATGATCTCGATCAAGTACGTACAGTAAAGAAGGCGTATCACCTGCTCTAAAATACTGTGCCCAATCTTCATTCTTGACAACCTCTTTGATGTGCTTTCCCATATCGCCAAAAGTAGAGAGTTCTTCAAACATTTTCGTTGGCACGTCACCCGTGAACATACCAGCATACGTCCAATTGATTTCTAGCCACCAAAGATCATCAAACTGCTCACTTTCGTAAATAGCATTTCGTCCAAAACCATTCCAATTGAGTTGCTGACAAGGTGGCGATTTTTCCCAACTTGTTGGCATGTACTGAATATCCTTTTCCATCATTAAGCCTGTTCCGATGGTAATCAGACGAATGTTCTCAGCAAGTTCTGCGTGTGCGAGTAGTATTGAACTAAATAATCGCATATTTCCCCAAACCAATACATACAATGGGCTACTCGTATCAGATGCAGCCTTCTTGAAAAGTTGTACGGCATCGGTTGTATCTTTTGCAATCACTCTACTCAACTTATTCGGTTTGGGATACTCTTTTTTACGAAATTGATGGCTTTTGTAGTCCTTAGCATACGCATCAATGACCAATTCGCAAGCTTCCAATCCTTTTGCTTCCCAACGATCTGGCACTACGCCTTCTATCTGTACTTCATTGGCGTACCAAAGTAGATGAATCAAAGACTGACGGTCATCTGGATCACCAGAATCGATATTAATGTCTGTAAAAATGAAGACTCTTGGCTTATTTTTAGCTTCCAAAGAATAAACAGTGAGTAGAAAAAGAATTAGCCCAAAAATCAGTCTAGTCATACGATCTTTCTTTAATGATTGTGTCTAGGACTTCTTATCATCTTGCGGTGGCTTGCCTGTATTGCGAGGCTTATTCTTATGCTTAGACCTACTGCTGCGTGATTTTCCACCTTCGTCAGGTTTACTGCCGTCTCCAGGCTTGTTCGTATTTCTCGACTTGTTACCGCGTCGTCGACTGCTATTATTGCTGCGCCCTTCAGTATCCTTGTTTTGCTTCTCCTCACTACTATCTGGACGATCTTTTTTTGGATCGTTTCGACGTTCACTATTATCCCCTAGCTTGTTGTCGTTGCGACGGCGATTACGGTTCTTATTGCGACTTTTTTTCTTGCGTTTTTCAGCTGGCAGTTCGACCACACCTGTCACGTCTTCGTAGTCCATAAATTTGTCAACTTCGTCTGGCGTCTTAATCAGACTTTGTAGATCCATTGGCTTCTCGCCTTTCTTATTCATGGCTAAAATATCTTTCACATCGTTGACGTCTAGTGCAAATAGACGACCGCGTAATTCTGGTTTTTCATAGACGTAGTACATCAACCGTTTGAAGATATTCGTCTTGATTAGCATGGCGCGTCCAGCTTCTGTATAGATTTTTTCGGCACGCTTTGGGAAGTCTTCTAAGGCTTCCATGTACGTATCTAACTCAAAATTTAGGCAGCATTTCAAGCGACCACACTGACCAGATAGTTTGGATTGATTGATGGCTAAATTTTGATAACGTGCTGCGGTCGTCGATACTGATTTAAAGTCTGTCAACCAAGTGGAACAACACAGTTCTCGACCACAAGACCCCAATCCACCAATCAAGGCTGATTCCTGCCGCGCTCCAATCTGCCGCATCTCAATTTTGATGCGAAACTCTTTAGCAAAATGCCGAATCAGTTCTCGAAAATCCACGCGACCATCTGCTGTGTAGTAAAATGTGGCTTTGCGCTTGTCGCCCTGGTATTCTACTTCCCCTATTTTCATATCGACATCAAGCGAACGAGCAATAGCCCGAGCCTTTATCATCGTTGGTTTTTCGGCACGACGCGCTTCCATCAACTTTTCTAAATCGCGCTCATTCGCCACACGCAATACCTTGTGCTTCACGACTTCCTCCTTAACGCGCTTCTTCTTCATCTGCGCGCGCACTAATTCTCCAGACAGTGAGATCCTTCCCACGTCGTAGCCATTAGAGGATTCGACGGCTACTTGATCGCCCGTCACTGCGTAAGTATGCAATTGATTCTTGTAAAATTCTTTACGCGTTCCATTTTTAAAGCTGACCTCTACAATGTCGTAGGCACTAGGATCGTAATAGTCTTCTTTCGCTAACCAATCATACGTATTCATTCGATTGCAGCCACCTGTGCCACAATTGCCATTACTTTTACAGCCTCCTGGCTTTCCGTTATCTGATGTCGAGCATCCTTGACAGCCCATATTTTTCAAGATTTTAGACTTTAGATGTTAGACATTAGATCACTCTCGTATCTCTATTTTTGTCTGTCATCTTCTTTCTAGTCTGTTTATATCGTCCGCGATTTCATGGATTATGAATTATAGTTTATGATTCATAAATTATGATCTATGAAACCACGGCTGGTTTTAAAAATTGATGTATGCTGAGGCTTGCATCTAAAAAGAGCACTTTGGGATTGGCGTTGCGCTCTACGTAGTAAATAAGGTCGTTAAATAAAGTGACCAAATTATCTACTTGATGGAAACCGATAATTTTTCTAAATTTTGTGGCGATGTCCTTTTCCACCTCGCTCAATCGAACGTTCGTTAGGTCATCTGTGGTACTATAAAAGAGATATTCACGCATAAAATGCAGCGCGTATTGCAAAAAGAACTTCTGCTGCTCGCGCCCGACGGTGGCAAACTGATTCACCCAACTCACTAATTTCACCATATCGCCTTGATAGCATAAACGCATCCAATCGATGAATACTTGAACGTGGTCGCGGTCTTCGTCCGTGATGAGTTGTTGGGCGAGAAAATAGTTGCCGTTGGAGAGTTGAGCGGCTTGCTTAGCTTTTGTAGGGTCATTTCCATTGGCTACCAAAGCGTTTTCTACCGCTTCGATAGAGAGTGGTGGTACTTTCATGATTTGGCAGCGCGAAAGAATCGTGTTGAGAATTTGATCGCTTTGCTCGGCGACAAATATGAAATAGGTATCCGCAGGTGGTTCTTCGATCAATTTGAGCAAACGATTCCCTTCTTTCCCCAAATACTCTGGTCGCCACATGACCAGTACTTTTCGCTGATTCTCGAAGGTTTTGAGACTTAGCTTTCGCGTAATGTTGACACACTCTTCTTTATTGATGTTGCCTTGCTTGTTTTCCGCGCCAATGAATTGTAACCAGTGTTGAACAGACGCATAGGGTTGGTCGGCAAGCAATTGTCGCCACTGTTCTAGCAAGTCATCACTACGAACGTTTTTACCAACCGTCGGAAAAGAGAAATGCAAATCGGGATGAATCCAACGTTGTGCTTTTGTACAGGCAGCACAAACGCCACAGCTATCTTCTGCGGTAGGTTGCTGACACAATAAATACTGCGCCATCGCGAGTGCTAACGGCAATTTTCCACAACCTTCCGAACCCAATAACAACAGCGCATGCGGATAGCGTTCTGCCTGTAAGGCAGTTCGTAGGTTTACGCCTACTCGATCTTGTCCAATTAAGTCTTTAAACAACATAATTCTTCTCGATGGTATCGAGAGAAGGTGGCAAGAAAACGCTAGTGGTTAGTTATCAGATGTGTAGATATAAGTATAACTATCTGTTATTCAATACTATATAATAATGACCATCAACTCTTTTTAAGAACTGACTAACTAATACAATGACAAAATGGGCGTTACAAATATATTCAATGCCAATTCTTTTTAACAGATTTGGCTTACATCTAAAATTTCTTTTTTCGATTTATCTTTTATCTTAATTATCGAAAAAATAAGCTATCCAAGTCTCTTCCAACTCCTCTCCAATCTCACTTCACCTACAAAGTAAACAAGCTTTTAACGAAATAACAATTTATTTCCGTTTTTTCTAAGTAGAAGACGTTATCTCGAAAGCTTTCGGGATTAGATATTACACAATAGACGATTCCGCTGATAATCAACTACTTGCACTTGTTTCGGTAAGCAAAAACCAGCTATTCATCTTATTTAAAATAAAAAGGCGCAACTTTCGGAAAAGCTGCGCCTGTGTCGTTGGTGTCTGTCGCGTTTTGCTACGCTTCCATCAATAAAACATTGAGTAGGAAAACGATCAAAACGAAAAAGACGACTCTAAATCGTTTCATGTTCATGGAAAATTTAAAAAGTCAGGAGATTGGAAAATGGTGTTCGTCACGCAAACAGTCTTATACCTTCAATCTTGCAACAGTTATCGTTTATAAGACGTATCCATAATCATCCATGATCTCAAAATATAGGATAAAGTAGTATGTGTTTACGGAATACAAGAAGGTAGTGTTGCAGAAACAGTATATGAATTATTGACAAAAACTGTTAATAAAGAAGCCACTGCCCCAAACTCGGAACAGCAGCTTTCTCAATAAACGAATTATTTCATATTACAGGGCGATCAAACTACCTGCAGCGGCAGCAGCACCTGATAGGATGATCGTAGCGACCAACCACCAAGCAGCAGAAATCGCCGTTTTGCGGGTATGTTCTGCTTGAATGACAGCTTTGCGTTCTACGTTTTTCATAGTTGCACGTGCCTTGTCTTCTAGCTTATCAATTTCCTGCAACATCTCGGTACGTGTACTATCGACTTGGTTCACAATGTTATCAATGTCCGAGCGATTGATGCGACTGTTGTTGGTTAATAGTGCCATCAAGGTTTCGCGATCAAATTTGCTCAGGCGAGACTTAATGATGTCTAAACTATCGTTTGGATTGTTCATCGCACGTTGGAAATCCCCTTTTAGTGCTTCATAATTCAGTTCAGAACGCCCTGTTCCATTTACAAAACCAGCAATACTTTGCTCGACTTGCTGTAGCATATTGGGCGAGTCGGAATCATTATTTGTGATACCCAAACTTTCCGTAATTGATTTAATAGTCTGCTCTGCTTTATCAACGTAGGTTTCGATTTGCGACTTTTCTAATGATGTGTTTTTATTGACCAATTCAACAATGGTATCTCTATCCATTTCGCCCAACTGCTTCTGCAATAGTTTGCCTGCGCCTCTTGGATTTTTAATAATGGCGTTCAGTTGCTGTTGCATTTGCTGCGAATCCATGCCTTCACCCGAACCACTTTGTAATGCGCTTTTGATCTGCTTCACGTATTTATCGACTTGTTCTCGATCCATATTAGTGACAGAAGTAGCTATGTTTTTGGCTTGTTCTTCTCTGCTGCCACCTTTATCATAAGCTGCTTTTGCATCTTTCGCCAACTGCTTTAATTGCTCCGTTTTTTCAGTATCGCCACTACTTTCTGATTGGTCGATAGCAGTATTGATGACTCCTTGAATTGCCGTCCAAGTGGCTGGAGAACTACTGCTCGTATTGTCCGAAACGATCTTTTCAATATCTCCTTTCAACTTATCGTAAGTCGGCACTCGCTTGTCCAATTTATCCATGAAAGTGTCGATAGCATCACTGATACTGTTATTGTCAAATGTCGCTCCAAATTCTTGACGCAGCTTTTCAATAGTATTGTCAGCTACACTTTGAATTTGTGACTGTGGAGAGCTAGCAAAAACAGATTTTACGGCATCGCCTGAAGCACGTAGTCCTGAAACAGCGGTATTGACTAAACCACCGACCACTGTACTCAGCATACGACCTTCCAAATACAATAAAATAACAAAAAACGCCGCCCAGATCGCTAAACCTAAAATCATGGAAATATCTTCTCCTTTGATTAAGGTCAAATCCAGCGCAATCATTGTGGCTAGAAATAAAGAGATAGCGGTAGTGATCGTACTCCAAGCTCCAAAAGCAGTGGTAACAACTACACCTGTATTGGTGTTGCTGTTGTCATCGTCATCATCATCGTCATCATCGTTGCCATATTTGCTTTCAACGTATATTTCCTTTACATTACCGATAGCGGTGACACCAATCGCAACGGATAGTGCAGTTAATAGTAGCTGAAAAATAAGTGCTAGCAGTACGCCCACAAATATGGTCACCCAATAGTTAGGAGTAGCCACTAGGTCAGTCACTACAGGCACATCTTGTGCCCATGTTGATAGACTAATGAGCGTAAGTAATAGAGTAAATAAGTATTTTCTCATGATATGAACTTCAATTTGATTAAAGAAAGTCTTTAATGCTTTCCTACTTGTTTATAAGTATTTACGCATAAAAGCTCTGTCTTCAATGTGTGTTCGGTTTCTGCTCATTTGTAGGTGCAATCCTTTCATCTTCCTCAATAAGTCCTTGAATATCAGTTTAATTGCTTAATAATGATAAGAATCAGTTGCAGCCAATAAATACAGAATGCCTAACAGCTACCACACAATTCTTTTCAATTGAAATACCTTCATAGAATCTTGACGATGACCAATCAGCAGTTGAATATCCGCCTTTTTCATTGCTACCTGTTCAATAACTTGTCCTTCGTTGGGTACATAAAATCCACTTTGCTGAGGTGAGATATACTCAAAACGACCCTCTCCATCTCCCAATAAAGTGACTCCATTCAGCGCATCGTACCAGCCACTCAATATTTCAGTCCCCTCAAAGTTGCCAACGCCTAATAAATCTAAATGCCCGTCTTGATTAAGATCCATGATTTCCCAATCGAAGATAGGCGCAGCTTGTACTTGGTAAGGCAATGGGCGTAGCTCAAATTCATTGTTTCCTTTGTTTTCTAGGTAAGTAGATGCTAATTCATAAGCTCGATACACTTGTAGGTTGTCTTGTCCACTTGCCTCTACCGTTACACTTGCTGCTGCCACTCCGTAGGAACGATAATCTTGAAAGATGTTTTTTAGACTTGGTAGTTGTTTCGCTAACGTCTCACGTGGATGGAAGATGTGTTCTTTTTCTTGATTGTAGTAAGTCATGATCGGCTCGGTCGCGTCGTTGCCATCGTAATCTTTGGCGTAAATCGAAAGGGGTTGCTCTTTACTCGCTTGAAATGGATTGTTGAGTCCCCAATTCCCTATGACAAAATCTTGATCGCCGTCGCCGTCTAGATCTGCTGCTTCGATGCAGTTCCACCAACCATTGGAGTTAGTGATAGAAAAGATGGTGTCGAAATTGCCATCTTGATTGTAAGCAATAGAAATCGGCATCCACTCTCCTACTATGACCAAATCCTCCCAACCATCTTTATCGACATCTGTAGCTAAAGCATCTGTAACTAAGCCAATTCGAGCCAGCGATTTTGGAGTTGCGTCCACGAATCTATCGCCATCGTTGCGCAGCAAATAAGAACGGGGCGCAGCTGGGTAATTTTTAGCATCGACGCGTCCACCTACAAACAAGTCTAAGTCACCATCTTTATCGTAGTCAATTGGAACTACACAACTTCCTGCGGATTGGATGGGAGGTAAGTAATTCCTTCGTTCAGTAAAATTTCCTGTTCCATCATTCTCAAAAAAGCCATCCTGATAGCGTTCAGGCTGCGCATAATATTCGGAACTGCCTCGTACACAATATAAATCCAAGTCTCCATCGCCATCTGCATCGAAAAGTGTGGCGGCAACATCCTCAAATTGTCCGTCATTTTGGACAGGAAGGTTTTTTATTTCAAAGTTACCTGTGAAAGTTTGAAGATGTAGTTGAGGCGATTGCTTATTGCTGCCGCCGAAGAATACGTCATCTAACCCATCGCCGTTCACATCGCCAACTGCCAGGGTTGTACCTGTCCGACTGTAGGAGCGGAAGTGTAAACCCCATTTTTTGAAGTCGTCGAAGTTGCTTTCTTGTGGTTGAAAAGTGATTGGCGGATTATTAACTTCTTGTAGGTAAGCTATTTTTTTGTTTTCTATTGGCGTGCTAGGTGTTTCGGTGGCTTGATTTGGATGGATTTGAAGGGTTTGATTAGTAGCTACATTTGATTGTCGATACATCTTCCCATTTGGAAAAACAACTTGAATAGCCTCTATTTGCGATAGACTATCTAAGCCAAAATGCAACATCGGCTGGACGGATGACAAATAGCCGCGTTGTGGATAAAAAGTAGCAGACTGTGTGCCTAATTTGCTGTAAATAGTGACCTGACTTCCATAGGCGGTGGCGTCATTTGGCAGTTTAATATTGAGGTAGCTGTTGGTACTATTATTTTGAAAGAGGAAAGCAGCTTCGTTGAGATTATTCGTGACTAAATCTAAATCACCATCTTGATCTAGGTCTGCGTAAACAGCTCCATTCGAGTAAGACGGATACGCTAAACCTGCTATTTCAGTCGCCTCTTCAAAACGTAGTTCGCCTTGATTGACAAAAAAGCGATTCGTCTTTTTGATGCCTTTCATTTCATTCAACTGCTCAATGATTTTCGCGCGCCTCGCTTCGGGTGTTCCGAATACACTAGAGCCGCTGCTGTAGTTGATAAAGTCCAAATCAGTCACATCTTTTTTGTAGCCATTCGTGATGTAGGCATCGCGTTTCCCGTCGTCGTCGAAGTCGGCTAACAGTGGCGACCAACTCCAGTCTGTCGCTGCCAATCCCGCAAAATAGCCCCAATCACTAAATGTACCATCGCCATTATTCACTTGGAAGACATTTCGGATGTATTGAGGCTGATAGTCTCTGGCTAAAGACCGATTGAACCGCTCAAAAGGAATTTCGGCAAACATGGTTTTGTGGCGCAGATTGTCTTCGGGGAGCATATCTAGTACGAGTAAGTCTTCTTTGCCGTCGTTATTGACATCTGCTGCGTCGATGCCCATGCTGTTGTGGCTTTGGTGTTTGAAGTGTTTGGTGATTTCATTTCGGAATGTCCCGTCTTGTTGATTGATGTAGAGCAAATCATTGGATAGAAAATCATTGGCGATGTAGAGATCGGGATAGCTGTCTTCATTGACATCTAGCACGACTACGCCTAGACTCCAACCTTCTGTTTGTACATTCGCTTCGACGGAAACATCTGTAAATTGTGGTAACCCATTATCTGCTATTCCTTCATTTCGATAGAGTCGATCTGTACTTTTTCCTGAGCCATCTGTCCGCTGTCCAATTGGGCTGTTGCGCGGGTAACTTTCCATCGAATTATTGATTAAAAACAAATCCAAGTCACCATCCTTGTCGTAGTCTAAAAAAGCTGCTTGCATACTATACGTATCTGCTGACAGACCCATTTCTAATGCTAAATTTTCAAATCGAACTTCGCCTCCTTTGGTGCTTCGATTAATAAAGAAATAATTGGTCGCTTCTTCCAATTCGCTATCGTGTGCCGTCGCTACATGAATATCGTCCAGTCCATCGTTGTTGATGTCGACTACGGCTACTCCTGTGCACCAAGCATCCGTTTGGACACCCGCATTTTCCGTCACATGTTTAAACTTGAAGTTACCTTGATTGATGTACAATTCGCTGCTGACCATATTGCCAGCAAAAAATAAATCGGGTAGTCCGTCCGCATTGAAATCGCCTATGCCTACTCCACTGCCATTGTAGATATACTCGTAATCTAGTACGTTGAAACTATCACTTTCAGTGATCGTATTGGCGAAGTTGATGCCAGACTGTTTCGATTCTATTTTCTGGAAAAGCATGGAGGAATCGTCATTTTGGCAACTAATTAAGACATTGATTATCAGTAAGGTATAAAGGAATCTCATTTTTGTTCGATCTAGTTATTACGAAGGTAAAACACTGGTGGATGGAAACAAAATTGCCCCAATAGTCGGGACTACTGAGGCAATCTTATTTATTCTGTACAATCTTAAATTCTTGAAGATGAAAGCTTTACTTTAAGGTAAATCCTTCACAAGCACTATTGGCTAGTACCCAGGGTTTTGATCTCCATCTCCAATATTTGGATTGTTGTCAATCTCTCCTTGTGGAATAGGCAGCAACTCGTATTTTCCAGCGACAAAGTAGTCAAATGGCTCTTTGTCCAATTTTCCTTCTTTACGCCAGCGAATGATGTCGATGTTACGCACTTGCTCTGAACAGAACTCGACACGCTTCTCGTGAATGATCGCATCCATCACTTCATCAGGCGTGCTTACTGGATAGTTTGCTGTTGGGTATGGAGGCATATCGACACTTGGACGCGCACGTACTTGGTTCAAGTAAGCAATAGCTGCATCCGTATTACCAGTTTCCAACTCACATTCTGCCAAGTTAGTCAGTACTTCTGCATAGCGCATCAGGCGGTGGTTGATACCTGTAATAAAGAATCCACCTGGATCTAACTTATACATGACTGAATACTTGCGCCAGC
The DNA here is from genome assembly GCA_964385665.1 of uncultured Saprospiraceae bacterium. Taxonomy (GTDB): domain Bacteria; phylum Bacteroidota; class Bacteroidia; order Chitinophagales; family Saprospiraceae; genus JAAUTG01. The sequence goes on along the minus strand of CAYLPW010000077.1, from coordinate 8,553 downwards.
TGACTTTCTGCTCTTCCCCATTAACGGTAATTGCGTTTCCACGTTGTGCTTCGGCAGTCAATATACTTGTTCCATTATTGAATTCATCACCTGTGAAGTAGAAATTTTTGTCCAAACGTGGATCGCGCTTTTCATCACCATTTTCGATACTTTCATGATCTTCTACTAAAGAAGGTGAAGGAATCAAGTTTCTCCAGCCAATAGCAGAATATTCCTGCGAACGAACGCTCCCTTCATTTCCTAAGCCATCACCTGAAGGATTCCAATTGAACTGTCCAATATCTGCAAAGCCCACTTCAAAGATAGATTCGCTGTTGTATTCATTTTCTTCTTGAAAATTGTCATCGTATTCAGCGACTAGTTCATATTCGCCAGAATTGACGATAGCTTCATATGCCGTTTTTGCTGCATTGTAATCGCCCATAAACATATGCGTCTTTCCTAGCATAAAGTTAGCTGCTCCTTTTGTGAAACGTCCCAACTCCGAGTCTGACTTTTCAGGTAGATCGTTCGCGGCTATCTGTAGATCACTGATCGCTTGCATCAATGTTTGCTCTTGCGTAGAACGCGGCTTCGTATCATCGAAAGAGGTAGCGAACTCCGTAAAGATCGGTACACCACCCCACATCGTACCTAACTGATAGTATGCCCAACCACGCGCACATAGTGCTTCTGCTACGATAGCATCGCGAGTATCACTATCAATATCCACTGCATTAGGTGCATTGTTAATGACAATATTAGCACGCAAAATGACTCGATATAGACCAGACCAGACCTGACCCATAACGCCGTTAGCAGGATCGTGTGTTCCAATGAGTAACTGATTTCGATTGGTTTCCAACTGTCCACCACCCGATACATTATCATCACTGCGAAGGTCTTGTAAGAACCACATTTCGCGTGAGTACAATTGGGAAGATTGAAGCGTTGCATAGACAGAGTTGACACCTGCTTGTAATTCAGCTTCATTTTTGTAGAAGGTCTCTGGCACTAGCTGATTTGGATTCAGCTTATTTAAGTCCTCTTCTGCACAGGAGATCGCAAAGAGCAGCGCGACCGACAGACATATAGCTATTTTTTTCATTTTGATTGATTTTTAATAATATGTAAGATGGCTTAATGATTGAATAACCATCCGAGAAGTATAAAACTATGTACTTCTCGAATGATCTGTGTTTCAGCTAGTTAGAATCCTGCTTGTACGCCAAACAATATCGTACGTGGACGTGGATATTGTCCATAGTCAATTCCAACGGTGTTCAACGCATTATTTCTGGATCCAATTTCTGGATCGTAACCAGAGTAATCTGTGAACGTCAGTAAATTCGCTCCCGAAATATAGACATTTAAGCTACGTACAAAGCCAGTTTTTTGTAAAACGTTGTCTGGGATACGGTAACCAATCCGTAAATTTTGCAGACGCAAGAACGAACCATCTTCAATAAAACGATCCGACGTTCGTGTATTTTGGTTTGGATCACCATTTACCATTCTTGGAATATCTGTGTCTGTGTTCTGTGGTGTCCAAGCATCTAATACGGCTGTACCTGCATTAAATAAACGTAAACCACCTTCAGTCAGTACTCTTGTTGCATTGTAGACATCGTTGCCTTGTACCCCATTCCAGAACATATCCATGTAAAGGTTCTTGTATTCCGCGTGGAGGTTGAATCCATACGTAAAATCAGGAATGAAACTACCGATAATAGTTCGGTCATCTGATGTAATCTCTCCATCACCGTTCAAGTCTCTGAAAATTAGATCACCAGGAGCTGCCTGAGCTTGATAAGGGGTGTCGCCATCGCCACGTGCATTGTACTGATCGATCTCTGCCTGACTTTGGAAGATACCTTCTACCTCCCAACCAAAGAATGATTGAATTGGATCGCCTACAGCTGTTCGAGTAATATCAAATCCACCAAAATCACCGTTTTGCCCACCAAATAGTGCAGCGTTTTCAGTCGCCAATGAAGTCACCTCGTTTCGGTAAATAGATAGATTAGCAGTTACATCCCATGTGAAGTCTTTCGTGTTGTCCGAAAAGTAAGTCGCTTGGAAATCCAGTCCCCAATTCTCCATACCGCCTACATTTGCGATAGTCGATTGATTATACCCTTGCGAAGGTGGCTGTGGTACTGCTAAAATCAAGTTGTCGGTCACGCGGTTGTACCAATCAGCCGAGAACTGAACGCGATCATTTAGAATTCCTAAGTCCACGCCAATATTCACCATCGTGGTTATCTCCCATTCTAGCTCTTGATTCGGTAATTTGTCGAAAAATGCGCCTTGTAGCGCATTGCCACCAAAGATAGCCGCCGTGTTGTTGACGATACCTGCTTGACTTTCATAGTCGCCGATTCCTTCAAAACCAACTCGACCCCAGCTACCTCGAATTTTCAAACGAGACAAATTGTTGACATTACTCATAAACGGCTCTTCACTAATCATCCAACCTAAAGATAGTCCTGGGAATGTTCCAAATTTTCTGCCTTCCGCAAATTTGGACGAACCATCCCGACGGATGGAAGCACTCAATAAATAGCGTCCTAGATAATCATAGTTCAATCGCCCTGCAAAAGAGAAAATGGTGTTTTCGCTTTCTCCACTATTGACTTGTGGATTACCTGCTCCATTCAGTACTTCTAAGTCGTTTGTGGTACGTTGTCCACTACCATTTAGGAAGTTGAATCTAGAATCTTGACGCTCTGCAATACCTAGCACATCAAAGCTGTGCCCACCGACTGTCTTACGATAGTTCAATTGATTGGACAGGTAAGTACCGATGAAGTTGTTGCGATTGTCTCCTAATTCTAAGAAATCACGACCAGAGAAGCCATCAAAATAGATTGGTAAAATATTACGGTTGCGGTTGTAATTCCAATCCAAACCTGAAACGAATTTATATTCTAGTCCATCGAAAATTTCGATACCTGCATACGCTGTTCCGAATATACGCGCATTGCGATCAAAGTTGCGATCTAACAACGCGACACGCACTGGATTTTCAGGATCAGAACCATCCGAGTTGTCAGGTGCTCGATAGCCACCTGGTAGCGTCGGATCGAATATTGGAATGTATGGAACGCCACGAATGATGTTTTGCAGCTGCGTTCGACCGCCACCTTGTATTTCATTTTCACGTGCGCCACCTACTATGGTAAGTGTTTGTCCAACTTTGATGCGGCTTCCTACTTTATAATCTGAATTAAGGCGTAAGTTTAGTCGCTCATAATCTGTTCCCAACATGATTCCCTCTTGCTTGAAATAGCCAAAAGAAGTGTAGAAGTTGGCATCGTCGTTACCACCCGTTAGGCTCAAACTATGATTGGTATTCAACCCAGTTCGGAATACTTCATCTTGATAGTCAATATCTGTTTCTGCATATGTTTGCGAAGCTCCTTCGTAGATCGGCTCATTCAGTTGCGACCAACGATCAGGGTAAGTGTCTCCCGCATTGTCCAGCAAGGTGCGACCATATTGTAGGTATTGATCTCGGTTTAATAGATCTAGTTGATTCCACGCTTCTGCCGCTCCAATGTAACCTTGATAGTTGACGCGAAGTCCGTCTGTTGATTTTCCCTTTTTGGTCGTAATTAAAACCACACCATTTGCTGCACGCGAACCATAGATAGCGGCTGCACTTGCGTCTTTCAGGACAGAAATAGACTCGATATCATTGTTATCGAAATCGTTCAATCCACCTACTGGATAGCCGTCGACGACATACAATGGATTGGCGGCAAAACTAATCGAACCAATACCACGAATACGTACGATCGGTGCTGTACCTGGTCCCCCATTGTTAATGACTTGTACACCTGGCAGACGACCTTGAAAGGCTTCTGTTAAATTAGGAACTGGCAGAGCTGTAATCTCTTCCGAGCTAATGGAAGCCACCGAACCAGTGACTGCTCCTTTCCGCTGCTGACCGTAACCGACCACAACGACTTCGCCTAATACTTCTGCATCCGTTTCTAGCGTCACGTCAATGACAGACTGTGTGCCGATAGGTACTTCTCGGTTTAAGTAACCAGTGTAAGAGAAAACTAAAATAGAGCCTTCTGGCGCGTCGATTTCGTAGTTACCCTCCAAGTCAGTCACCGTCCCTGTCGAAGTCCCCTTGACCAATACATTGGCACCGATCAGCGGATTGCCTTCGGTGTCAATGACTCGACCGCTAATGACTTTCACCATACTCAAGAGTTCAGCAGATGCCATGATACCAGAGAGTCGCTGGTACTGGTCAGATGTATTTCGCTGTAACGATAAATCATTGTTTTGCTCTAGCCGATCTATTTGTTGGAGTTTTCGACTGATTTTCCGAGCAGCGCGTCGTTCTGCTTGTGTGTCTCTGTAGACAACAAAATATTTGCTGTCTAGATTTTTGTACTTCAAGCCTGTTCCGTTCAACGCACGATTGACAGCCTGCTCCAAAGCTTCTTCACTTTGGAATTCAAACTGTACGTTGATATCAGATAATAACTTAGAATCATAGCTGAAAAATACCTCATATTTCTCGCTAATTTGTTCAAGGACTTCGGGGAGTGGTTGTCCGTTGAAGTCAGTGGTCGTCGCCCAGCTAATAGTAGGTTGACTTCCCCACAATAGACAGACTAGCACGCCGAGCGTGAGCCGTTTCAAAAGTTTCATAAAGTATAGTTTTACGTATTGAATTGATAACTAATTGGTCAGGGAATTATGTATTTTAACTCGTTTCGTTTTTTAGTTCAACAAATAGCTTTTGGGTTCAATTTGTTCTAGTTTTTTGTCTAATACTTGCTCTAACGTCTGAATCGCTATTACCAAATTCTCGTTGGGCAGAGCAATAGTTATTCCCTGCTGTTTGAGTTGTTCATTGGATATGTAAATGGTTACCCCATAAATGTCTTTCATTCGCTGGGCAACATAGTCCAGTGTTTTGTCTTTAAAAAAAATTGTTCCGTCTTTCCAAGAAATTGCTTGTTTAGCCTCATGTTTATTGACCTTTTTGAATTTTTTAGCTGTACTTGAGTAACTAATTAATTCGCCAGGTTGCATCAATAGAGTAGTGTCGTGTTCTAGTTGTATAGCTAATTTTACTTTTCCTTCTTTCAAGAAAACTTCAGTTTGAAATTCTCGCTGATTGATGTTGAAGATGGTGCCTAACACCTGCACTGATAATCCATCTGTAACTACCTCAAAGGGTAAATACTCTTCGTTTATCTTATGTTTATTTACTTCAAAATAGCCTTCTCCTTTTAGCGTGACTTTACGCGCTTGATGCTGCTGATACGTGAGCGTTGAATTTCCATTAAGTACCACATGTGAAGAATCAGGCAGATAGAAGCTTTTTTGCTCTCCAAAGTTAGTGGCGATAACAATGGTCTGTCGATTCCATAGCTGCCATGCCAGAACGGCGACAACAATTAGTACCAAACCTATAGCAATACTCAATAATTTTCGATGGCGCGTCGACTGTTGCTTACCGCCTGCTTGCGCTCGTTCTTCGACCACTGTCCATACTTTTGCGAGTACTACTTCTTGACGCTCTACCTGATTTGGAATAGGTCGAAACGGCAGATCTAGTACCAATTCTTTCGCTGTAGTCGCTAAATTTTGCTGTTCTGCATGTACTTCAAAATAGTCGTTCCAAAATTTCTGTGCTTCTACGTCACTTGCATTAGCCCACTGTACGAAGCTAGGATCAGCCAGCCATTGTTCAATTTGTTCGATCTCTTTTGCATTCAACTGCATTCTGAAATTTTGCTTATTCAATTGATAGAGTCAATCATGACCATTTTTATAACCTATATTAAATATCTTTTTTCGCGCCAATCCCATATTTAATTTTAACATTCAAGATTTTATAGCATTTATAGCACGAAAGTAAGGTAGGAGAAAAAGGGCAACCACTGAAGAAGCAACAGGCGATTCATGTTTTTCAACTGCTTACTATTCCGCAGTTTTTTAATTGCCTTGTAGATCATATTCAGCGCACCTTGTGGCGTGATGTCCATGACTACTGCAATTTCACGAGTAGACAGTGACCCATAATATTTTAAGTAGATCGCTTCGCGTTGTCGAATCGGCAACTCATTTAGTAAACCAGCAATAGCCTGTTGTTGCTCCTGCTGCTCTTCTTCTTGAATAAGTACATCCTCGTGCGAAAATTGCAAGTCGATAGAGGAAGGAAGTTTCTCGTTTTTTCGTTGTATAGCTTGCTTTCGTTGAAGTTCTTTAGTTAACTGATGACGAAGGGAGGTGTAGAGATAGGTTTTGGGTGTTTCGATATTTGCTAACGTTTTTGGATGTTCAAACAGGTAGACAAATAGTTTTTGAATACACTCTTCGGTCAATTCTTCATCCTGTGTCAATCTGATTCCATAGTGCAATAATTCACTAAAGTATTTCCTAAACAGCGTAGAAAAACCTTCTCGACTGCCCTGTCGGATTTGTTGCATCAATAGTTGGTCAGAAGTTGAATCTTGCATGAATGGTTGCTGAGTTAGGCTTCCTCTAAGTTAGTCATTTTATTGTAATCTATCCTATACCACAAGCTACATTGCTTTTTGTTTTGAGCTACGTATGATTAACAACAAAAGAGAACCAAAATTGAACAATTCGCTTCTTTTTATTATAAAAAACGAAAATGACTATCTTGCCAATTACATTTTAACCATCTATGAAGCATATTTTAGAAGACGCGCGATTTCAAGCTCAATTGGAAAAAATAGCAGCGACAAACGAACGACCACTCACTGAAATTCAGGCAGAAGCGGCTGAGTATTTAGAAGAATTAAATACCGTTCATCAGCCTGTTGCCAATCTGTTGGGCATTCAGTTTATTCAATATATTCTATCGCGTGGCTACGATAAAAATATTGACATCAACCCTGATGAGTTGCGCCAACTCGCTAAAGTAGCTCGTCAATATCCAGTTGCTTTTGTGATGACACATAAGACATATATTGATATGCTGGTCTTGGCAATTGTGCTGGTTCGCCATGGCTTACCAATTCCACATATCTTCGCTGGCATCAATATGGACTTCATGGGTGTTGGTCAATTTGGTCGACAAAATGGGGTAATTTTCATTCGTCGGGATATAAAAGACAATGCAGTATATAAAGCGGCACTTCGCCAATTCATCGCCTATCGCGTCAGTCAAAAGAGTGACTTTATGTGGGCGATAGAAGGTACACGCTCTCGTACAGGCAAATTGGTGTGGCCTAAAATGGGACTGCTCAAATACATCAAAGAAGCGGAACAGTATTCAGGTCAAGAGGTGAAATATGTACCAGTTTCTATTGTCTATGATTTAATTCCTGATGTGGAAGATATGACGCTGGAAAGTCGCGGTAAACAGAAGTCGCCAGAGTCTTTGATGTGGTTTATCGACTACATTCGGAAACTAGGTGATAAGTTTGGGAAGATTTCTTTGCGCGTTGGCGAACCTGTCAGTATGCAAGAGGATGATGATGTAGCCACTCAAATTTATCAGTCCCCAAACGATCAACGCGCCATTGCAGGCGAACCGATTTCTCGATTTGCACTAGAACTGGTTTATCGTATCAATAAAATCACGCCAGTTACCACAACTTCTTTGGTTTGCGCGGCGCTGATTAGTGAGTTTTCATTGACGAAGCGACAGTTGGAAAGCAATGTCGCCGTCATTATGCAATTGATCGAAGATAACAAATCTGATGCGTTAGTTGATCGGGGCACGCAGTTGGGAACGAGCATCCAACAAGCCCTCAACTTACTACAACGTGCCCAAATCATTGAGCAAAAGGGCGATAATCTTCGCACTAAATACACAATCAACTCCGACCAGTTCTTACAAGCGACCTATTACGCGAATATGTCGGTACATTATTTGTACCATCAAGCATTTGTAGAGTTGGCACTACTAAAAATTGAAGAGCAAACAGAACATCGTTCCTTTCATTTTTGGGACGAAGTCATGCGTTTGCGGCAGCTATTTAAGTTCGAGTTCTTTTATTCTCAAAAACTCAAATTTACTGAAGAAGTCGAGAGTAGTCTGGCGTTTATGTCTCCAAAGTGGCGACAGATCATAAGTGAACCTACTACCAATATTCCAGCCTTTTTGGGCAAGCAGAAAATTCTCGTCGCGCCAGTCGTTTTATACGCTTATATAGATGCATACCGAGTAGTCGTACAAGCTTTACGAAATCATGTGCCTGGTGCACCTTTTGAACGAAAAGCGTTTTTGAAGACCTGTATTTTATTGGGGGAAATGCATTGGCAAGGGCGTATTCAACGACTCGAATCGGTCTCTAAACCGTTCTTACAAAATGGATTACGCTTTGCGGAACATCAACAATTAATTCCACGACCTGGTTACAAACCATTGAAAGCAATCACTGAAACGGCAGCGGTGCTAGATGATGTCGCCAATCGTATCCGCCGACTACAAGAACTCACGCTACAAAAGCCAAAAGAACTAGTGCCCTACGTGCCAGTCGAACGGGAAGTAGTTCCTGGTTCGCGTACCGAAAGTGTCGCTATGCACATTTTAAATACAGCAGAGGAAGGTGCACAGGTCGGCGC
>CAYLPW010000076.1:0-19407 GCA_964385665.1 uncultured Saprospiraceae bacterium | reverse complement strand
GAGCCAAATGGAGCAGATGGCATTATGGGTACAGCAGACGATGAAACACCCATCAACGGAGTCACCATTGATCTATACCGCGACTTGAACGGCAACGGCGAACTTGATCCAGGAGAGCCGAAAGTAGGCAGCACAACTACACAAAACTTGATGGGTGTAGATGGCATGTATCTATTCGACAACCTGCCGCTAGATGACTACATCGTGGACGTGACGGATGAGAATGGCGAATTGGTGGGCTATTGGCACTCAACAGGAGAGCAAGACCCAAGCACCAACGCAGGTAATGACCCGATGGACAACTCGAAAGAGGACGCTTTTGCCGTGACTATCGACGTAGGTACACCTGACAACTTGAACGTGGATTTTGGCTACTACAAAGACCCAGCCTCACTAGGAAATTTTGTCTGGATGGATAGCAATCAAGACGGTATTCAAGACGATGGGGAAATGGGCATCAATGGGGTAGAAGTCACGATGATGATCGAATACCCTGACGGTACAATGATCACTTTGACCGATGTGACAGAAACAAAAGATGGTAAATTGGGCTACTACGAATTCCCGAATTTACTCTTGGATGAGGACTACGCAACAGGTGCAGGCATGGCAGAAGCTGATCCAAACGGTGTAGCGACGACCACTAGTACGCCAAAATACACCATTAAAGTCATCACCGTAGGTCAAGATGGCGCAGGTGAACCACTTGATGGCAAAGTACCAACAGTAGTTGATGCGAATGGCGCAGGCCTACAAGCAAGCGATGCAGAAAACATAGCAGGTGTAAACGCCGTACCAACGCAAGGCGCGCAAAACACTGATCCAGAGACAGATGAAACGACAGAAGCGAACGAAGCCCAATATGACTTTGGTTTCACTACTGACTTGGTCGGTATTGGTGGAACAATTTGGGCAGATATGAGCATGAACAACAATGACCGAAATGATGGGGAACAAGATAGTGATGAACCAGGTATTGGTGGCATCAAAGTGAATTTGTACTATGATGTCAATGGCGACGGTATGCTAGACGGTATGGAGACCACTCCAATCGCCATGCAAACGACTCAACCAGACGGTACTTATCTATTCGAAGGCTTGCAGCCAGGTAAGTATCAAGTGGAAGTTGATGGGATGAACTTCATGTCAGGACAGCCATTATTTGACTTACCGTTCTCTTCTGTACCAACGACAATGACAGATGATGACGACACCGATAATGATGACAACGGGATCAATGCAACAGCACCTAACGAGCCGATCCGCACCCCCTTCTTCATGTTGATGGTTGGAAATGAACCGAACATGGCAGACGAAATGCTAACACCAAATCAAGATGGTTCAAATGCTTCAGCTCGTGATGCCAGCACGAATACGACAGTTGATTTAGGTTTCCAAAGTGTAGTATTACCAGTAGAGTTGCTATATTTTGAAGCGAAAGCAGATGGCGATCATATCGACTTGAACTGGGCGACGGCTAGTGAGTTGAACAATAGCCACTTCGAGCTAGAGCGTAGCAAAGACGCAAAAGTGTTTAAGCCAATCGCTGAGATCGAAGGTCAAGGCACGACACTAGAGACGAGTGAATATATCTATGAAGACCGCGATGTAGTAGGCGGTGTTATCTACTACTATCGTATTAAGCAAGTGGATATTGGTGGTACGTTCGAGTACTCAGATATTCGCTCAGCGAAGTTGAACAAGGGCAGCACAGACTGGACAATCTATCCGAATCCAATCGGTGGGTCACAGCGACTACAAGTAGAATTTTATAGCGAAGCAAGCGAAGTAACGTTCTACTTAATGGACATAGACGGCAAACAGATCATGCACATTGAGCAAGATGTGAATACGAGTGGATGGCAGACGATTGATATTGATGTGTCTTATCTACCAGCTAGTACCTATACGCTAGTGGACGAGCAAGGAAATGTCAAACAGTTTATCAAAATCGAAAAATAGAGATTCTTAATTCATAACTTATGTCGCCTGTCCGTCGTGTTGATGGACAGGTTTTTTAGGATAGGTTATTCACTAGAAAAGCTAAAAAATTGGTTTTTTTGGGAAAGTGAGGAACTATGAATATCCAATAGCAACAGCAATGACAAGGAAAATTAACGCCACGAGCAAAATGATAACTGCTAACGGAAAAATAAACCGCAACCAACGATCAAAAGGCACACGACACATACTGAGCATAGCAATTAAGCCACCCAGCGTAGGATTCAGCAGATTAGTGACGCCATCCCCAATTTGGAACGCCAAAATACTAGTCTGTCGAGTCAGTCCTAATACTTCTCCTATCGGAATCATCACAGGAAGGGTCGCCAACGCTTGACCACTGCCAGAAGGAATAAACAAATTGATGACGCACTGAGAAATAGACATCGCAATAGCTGCACCATAAGTAGGCAGTCCTTCCAAAAGTTGCGTCATATTGTAAGAAATCGTATCACTAATGCCTCCCATATCCATAATCACTTTGATGGAAGTAGCAAAACCCACCATAAACGCACCAGGTGCAGCCAAAGCTACCGATTCCAATAGCGTTTCACTGATCGTAGTAGCAGACATTCGCGTTACCAATGCGCTAGCCAAGGCAATCATCAAGAAAATAGCAGACAGCTGATTGATGTACCAGTCGAGGCGAAATACACCATATAATATAACAAGCAGTCCAGCGACAAATATGGCGAGTATCAACCAACTAGTAAACGTCATTCGATAAGCCGTCAGTGGACGCGAAAGCTGAATGCCAGTTTCATCCAAACCCGCTCCCAACTTCGAGTCAGGATAAGCACTAATTCGTTTCAAATAGCGAACGTTATAATACGCCATCAAACTAAGCGCACTAAAACAAAGCACGCTCCGCAAACCAGCTCCTGAAAACAGGGGAAGTTCTGCTATTTTATGACCTGTACCTACAGTGTAAGCGTTAATAGGTGATAGACCAAAGCCAATCGTCATAGAACCAACAGCAATACCAGCTGCTAATACCAGATCACCACCAATAGCTAAACTCAACACCGCCGCAATAGGCACCATAGCGATATTGTTTTCGTAACCTACTGCTACACCCAACAGTCCGTATAGATAAGTCATCAGCACGACTAGTAAGTATTTTCGCTTCAGACCCATCTGACGCACCAGACTACCAATACTATTTTCGATAGCCATCGACTTATTCATGACGCCAAACATAATGCCACCTGCCAGAACGATGAAAATGATCTCAACAGCTTGTTTGAAACCCAATGGAATTGCTACAAACATATCCAATAAGCCAACAGGTGTAGACGGAACTTCCTGATAAGAGCTTGGTACAACTCGATTTCTACCTTCCACCAAGATGCGTTCGTAGCTGCCCGATGGAAGCACATGTGTCAAAATCGTTACGAAAACAATGATGCCAAATAGGATAGCCACCGCATGAGGGATGCGTTCATACCATTTAGGCGTTTTATTGAGTGTAGACATATCAGTCGTCTTGATTCGATTTGCGATTATACGCACTCATCGTACGACCTAGACCGACAGCAGCAAAACTTTTGCTGGTTTCCGCTGCATATTCAATGATTTCGGGCAACTCTTCTTCTTCTTTCGTCGTCCATTTCCCAAGCACATAGTCCACTTGACGACCTTTCGAGAAGCGATCACCGATACCGACTCTCAAGCGCGCATAGTTTCCTCCACCAGTCATGGCATCAATATCTTTTAGCCCATTATGTCCACCAGGACTTCCCTTCCCCCGCAGTCGCTGCGCACCAAAATCTAGATTCAGATCATCAACTATTACCAGAAGTCGCTCCTTATCAATTTTTTCCTGCTGCAACCAGTATCGAACGGCCTTGCCCGACCGATTCATATAAGTAGAGGGTTTCAGTAAAACAAGTGTTCTACCTTTGTGCTTTACTCTAGCTACTTTTCCCAGATTAGCTACTTCCCATTCCACTTCAGCTGATTTAGCTAAATAATCAACCACTTCAAAACCGATGTTGTGGCGCGTATTCCGATAGTCCGCACCAATATTTCCCAAACCAACAACTAAGTACTTCATGAGATCAACTTCTACTTCTTCTGACTGAAAATACTGTTTTATCCATTTCCACATGTGGACAGTGTACTGTTTCAAGCGCAAAGCTAGAAAATTCGATAGTTCCCACCTTGATCTTTTTATATTTGCGGTTACACACCATATTATATAGACACTATAGCAGTTCGCAAGATGGAAGTTGACTAAAGCATATCGTTTCGATTTACAATTTCTCGTAGAACGAGTTTACTGTCTAATTCCGAAAGCTTTCGGAATAAAATCTAATATCTCTTATGTCTGTAGAAAGTTTGCAAGCTGTATCACCGATTGACGGACGTTACCACAATAAAACAAAAGAGCTAAGTCCATACTTCTCAGAGTTCGCTTTGATCAAATATCGAGTATGGGTAGAAGTACAATACTTATTGGCCCTAAAAACGGAATTAGATCTACCTGAGTTGAGCGACTTGTCTTTAGCAGATTTAAACAAATTGGCAGAAGAGAGTGAAGCGTTTACTTTAGAAGATGCACAGCAGATCAAAGCAACAGAACGTACCACTAACCACGATGTAAAAGCAGTAGAATATTTTGTCAAGAATAAAATGAGCGCACTCGGCATGGACAAGCATGTGGAGTTTGTCCATTTTGGACTGACCTCTCAAGACATTAACAATACAGCTATTCCTCGTTCGCTCAAAGAAGGTATCGAAGCAGTCTATCAACCACTTTTAGCACAAGTTCAGCAACAAATAGAAGAACTTGCCGTAAAATGGAAAAGTGTGCCAATGTTGGCACGGACTCATGGACAAGCAGCCTCTCCTACAACGGTGGGAAAAGAACTTCAAGTTTTTGTGGAGCGTCTTGCCCAACAGGTCAAACAACTCAACGCTATACCTTATTCCGCTAAATTTGGAGGAGCTACTGGCAATATGAATGCCCACGTAGTGGTCTATCCGAACATTGATTGGCATCAATTCGCACAAACCTTTGTTCAGGACTACCTACAACTAGAACGCTCCTACCCAACCACTCAAATAGAACACTACGATAACTTAGCAGCCCTATTTCATGTGTGTAGTCGCATCAATACCATTCTGATCGACCTATGTAGAGACCTGTGGACGTATATATCTATGGATTACTTCAAGCAACAGCTAGTAGCAGGAGAAGTAGGTTCTTCTGCTATGCCACATAAAGTCAATCCAATAGATTTTGAAAATGCAGAAGGAAATTTAGGAATCGCCACCGCTTTGTTCGAGCATTTGGCGCATAAATTGCCTATTTCAAGATTACAACGCGATCTCACAGATAGTACAGTATTGAGAAACATAGGTGTTCCTTTTGCGCACAGTCTTATTGCATTAAAGTCTATTCAAAAAGGATTAGGAAAATTAATGCTAAACGAAGAAGGCTTGAATCAGGACTTAGAAAAGAATTGGGCAGTTGTTGCTGAAGCGATCCAAACTTTCTTGAGGGCAAAGGGTTATCCCAACGCGTATGAGGTCTTGAAAGAGCTGACAAGGACGAATAAAAAGATCAATCAAAAAAATATTCATGATTTTATTGACTCGTTACTGATTGATAATGAGGATAAAAGATACTTAAAAAACATAACGCCATTCAGTTATATTGGAAAATTATAATATATTTGTCTATAATTGCACTAAGAACGTTTGGCAGTGGTGAGTTCTGCTGCTTACATATAAAATTTTAACAAGTGAAAATCCATTAAAAGTGCATAAGGCACATGGATTATTGAAAAAGAAATCTATTTTTGCGGAAGATCGTGCGAAACTCGCACATCTACTAGGGTAAATATATAGTAGAAAGATACAGCAATAGTAAGTCGTTTATCCTTCCTCCGTACCGATTAATTTAATCAAGCCTACAGGCTTTAAGTACACTTTTCATATTCAACGCTAAAGAAAAATAATAAACAGTAAACAGTAATTCAGTTTTAGTATTGGATTACAGTTTTTAGTCTGAATACGCAGCTACGTGCCGTGTGTTCCTCTCAATTTTGGCAACAGTTATATTAGTTTTATACCTAAACTTTCTCATTTTCTAATTTTTAAATCAGGTTTTTATCTTATGAAAAAGGCGAATTTTACGACAATACCATTTAGACTAGTCAGCCGTGCTGTACTAGGGCTACTAATGGTCTGTAGCGTCTTCGCGTTACAAGCACAAGCGCCGATAAGCGCGACTTGTGGTGGAGGACCTTACTTCGATACAGGAGGGTCTACCAAACCGTACGACGACAACGTTGTACAGACTTACGAAATCTGTCCTACTAATCCTATGACAGAGTACGTACGCATCGTTTTCAATCAGTACGATCTTGCTGCTGGAGACATTTTGGAAGTATTTGACGGTGAAGTTGCTTCACATTCAAATTCTAATCTTCTTGCTTCCACCGGTGAAGGCTCTTCTGTAGCTGACGCGCCAGGTGGCGGATGGATTGATGCTAGCCCGTGTGGTATTGATACTGACGGTAATGGCATCCTAGACAGTAATGATGACCTATCTGGTTGTTTGACATTGGTGTTTACACCCAATGGTGATCAAACGAAAGGTGCAGGTTATGCATTCCACGTAGAATGTTTGAGTAAAGGATTTAATTTTCCTTTAGAAGGACAGTCTCAAGTATTCACTCGGATTGTTTCTTTAGGTGAATTTTGTGAAGGTACAGGAATCAACTTCCCTAACACTCCTCCTCAGTACAGTGACTGTACAGGTGGTGCGTTGATTGCTACTGCTGATTGTAACAATGTCACCATTACAGCAACAACGATTACTGTTCCTATTGGAACAACAACAATTACTTACACGTCTCCTCTATATCCTGAGAAGAGTGTAACTTATAAGTATACAGTATTGCCTCCGTCTTTGGCGTGTAATGATGCTGTAAACGTAAGTTTGTTGAATGATTGTGTGATTGCAGTTACTCCAGACTTGATTTTGGAAGATCCATGTGAGTTCCAGACACTTTCTGGTACTGATCCGTTTGCCTTATATGGTGTAGAGTACACTGTTGAGTTTTCTGATCCTAACGTATTGATCGTTGGTACAACTCTTCAGGGATTCCCAGTAGCTGACTTCTCTTCTGTTCCTTGCGGAACACGTTTGGACGTTAAAGTTTCTCGTGTAATCCAGTCAGATTGTAGTGAAGACTATGTAGACCTTTGTTGGGGATATGTAGTGATCGAAGATAAGATCGATCCTATTCTTCAGCAGAACATAGAGGACTATGCAGTAGACTGTTATGATGTTCCTGACAACTTCCTAGACATTTTGAACGGAAGATCAAATGGAACAAGAAGTGTGTTCGTAGGTGATGTAGTTGGTCTAACGCAGAATGGCGTTCCTGTAAGTTCTGTAGGTGGTATCGGTGACGGTAACTTCCCAGGCTTTGACAACTGTGAATTCTCCTACAACGTAGGTACGTGGGAAAAAGTGTCTATTGATTGTACAACAGATGCATTAGACTTCCACGAAGATCTATTCGATCACGATGGTGATCCTACTACACCACCGATTCCTGTATTCCAAGATCCACTTTGGGCATTGATGCAGGTAGAGTTCGGACCAGAAGCACAATTCTGCTTATACTTCCGAACAGTACAGATTGAAGATAAGTGTGGTAACACTTCTGACTTCGGTCTTCAAAGAATTTTTGTTGTACAGCCAGATATTGTACACCCTAAGTTAGAGATTTCTCTTCCTTGTTTTGACGATCCAGATCCAGTAGCTATCTACAACAAATGGTTGTCTGATCCGATCAAATTTGCAGAGTACGCTTGTTTTATTCCAGCATACGATAGAACGCCTCTTAACGTAAATGGAAATTTCCCTGGTTTTGCAGGTTTGGATGATACTTATTTAACAGATTGTAGCGGTGACGAAGTTCCTGCTGATCCAACTAGCCACGAAGAGTGTGGTTACGCAATTGATTGGGATGATTCTGACAGAATCGAAGTATGTGCGGAGTCTTACAAGATTTTCCGTGAGTGGACAGTATACAACTGGTGTGACGGTCACTTAGAAATTATCGACGTGATCCCACAAGTAATTAAAGTAGGTGATACAACAGAGCCTGTATTGACTGTACTAGGAACAGAAGTTGTTGGTGGTGCATATTACGATTGTGCTGCTGATGTAAATATTATTGTAGATTTCAGAGATGATTGTTCAGGAAATGTACAGGCTTTCTATCAGTTGTTTGATTTCAGTGGTACTATTCCATTGTTACCATCATTTGAGCCAGTAACTTTCTTCAATGTAGAAGATGGTGTAATAAACGTTCCTGCTTTCCCAATTGGAGAAGATGTATTCTTAGCGATTCGTTTAGTTGACGATTGTGGTAACACAAATGACTTCCGTTTCTTCGTTCTAGCTATTGATGATGTAGTACCTCCAGTAGCGATTTGCGAAAGTTTCCGCGCTGTATCTATGGGTGTAGGTTGTGAAGTAATCGTTCCTGCAGAAGTATTCGACGATGGTTCTTACGATAACTGTGGAACAGTAAGTTTCTCTGTAGCTCGTATGGACGAAGTAGGAGACTTCCTAGTAGATAACGATGGTGATGGTCTAATCGACGAATTAGATAGTGATGTAGATGTATTCGAGCCAACAATCACGTTTACTCAAGATGATTTAGATGACTGTACAGGAAATGTAATGGTTGTCTTCCGAGTAAGAGATAGTGGTTTAGATCTAAACGGTGACCACGATTTCAACGATCCAGGTGAGAAGCGTCCAAACGCTAACTTCTGTATGGTAGAAGTGGAGTTGCAAGATAAATTACCACCAGCACTATCGGATGCTAAATTGAACGTTGATTGTGATGAGCCATTCGCAGAGACAATTTTGGCAGCAGCTACTAACGATGATTTCGCTCAGATTGTTGCTGATGCGTTCTCTGATCAAGTTACTGGACTGTTTGGTTCTGATAACTGTGGTATTGCTAGCTTTGAAGTATCTAGCTTTAGCAACGGAATTGATGCTACTTGTCGCCAAGGAGATCTTGATATCTTCTATCAGGCAACAGACAACTGTGGTAACGTTTCAAGAATTGCTAGATTGAGAATTTGCTTAATCAGCAGAAGCGACTGGAAGATGAACTTCCCAATGGATGCAGAAGTATTCTGTGAAGATGATGGTGGTCTACCTGCAGCTGCAAGTGTAGAAGATATCGTAGATAACAACGGTTGTGATTTCTGGGCGTTGGAAGATGTTGTTGACAAGCGTTTCACAGCTAGTGATGGAGCTTGCTTCAAAATCATTCGTGAGTATCACCTAATCAACTGGTGTACTTGGAATCCTAGCAACACAGAGATAGCAGTAGTAGAGCGTCCTGAATGTTTGATCTTAGATCCTATTCAGACAGTTTCTTTACGTTACCAAGATTTATGGGATAACAGCTTCATTAATAGTGGTATTGATTGTGACAGAGCAGGTGATTTTGATGAGCCAGATGGCATTAATGATATTGATGATGGTAATGAAGACTTTGATTTCTTCAACTCAGGTACACCTTCACACGTGAAGAACTGTCCTGCTAACTTCCCAATCTATATCTATAATGACTTCGGTCTTTCTTACGAGAATACACGTAGCGAGATAGCACGTCAGTCTGATGGTGATTGCATTATTCCTTTAGGAGCAGTTATTCGTGGACGATTCCGTAATCAAGGTGCATTGATCCAAGATCAAGATGAAGCAGAGAACTGTGACATCTATGATGTAACAAGCTCAACGATTGATGGTGACTGGGTTGTCATCGACAACTTTGATCGACCATACAACTTTGACGATGTAACGAATGCAAATGCAGTTTCTCAGTTTACAAACACAATGCAGAGCTATGTTTCTGCACAGCACTATGGTAACATCATGTACCGTCAAATCATTAAAGTGAATGACATTACTTCTCCAACTATCGACGTAACACAAACAGGTCCTTTCTGTGGTGGTTATGACGATCCAGGTGAAGATGGTCTTTGCTCAGGTGATGTGAACGTGAAGTTCTCTATCGACGATCTATGTTCTGATGACTTAGATGTAACGTATACATTAGTAGCATTTGAAGGTACATCTGGTGAGTTGACACTTTCTCAAAGTGCTGATTCTTTTGGTGACTTGAATGCAGACGGTAATGACTTCAGTATCACAGGTAACTACCCAATCGGTACTCACTTGTTTGTAGTAAATGTTTCTGACAACTGTGGTAACTCTGCAGAAGAAGAAATCGAATTCACAGTGAATGACTGTAAAGCACCTACTGCTAAGTGTATCTTCGGATTGGCAGTTGACTTGATGGGACCAAACTCTAATGGTTCTGCAGGTATGGTGACTATTCCAGCTGAATGGTTTGATAAAGATTCTTATGATTTCTGTTCTGATGTCACATTGACATTCGCAGATCCTAATATTTATCCTGATTCTACAGAGCGTACATTCCGTTGTGCTGATGGCGAAATCGGAGTAGTAGCAGTAGAGCTTTGGGTACAAGATGCAGCAGGTAACACTTCTTTCTGTGAGACGTTTGTAAATGTACAAGCGAATCCTCAGAATGATGGAGAAGAAGACATTTGTCCTACACCTCCAGGTGCAGCAGCTATCGCAGGTGCTATTGAAACAGAAGCTTCTCAAACAGTTGAGAATGTAGAAATAACCTTGTCAGGTAGTGCAGATGGTACATACATGACAGGTGAAGATGGTGCATATAACTTTAGCAACTTAGAGTCAGGTTACGATTATTCAGTAACTCCTCAGCTAGACTTAGAGCCACTGAACGGTGTATCTACATTTGACTTGGTATTGATTTCTAAGCATATCTTAGGTGTTGAGTTGTTAGACTCTCCATACAAAGTGATTGCAGCAGACGTAAACAACTCTAAGTCAGTAACTACATTCGATATCGTACAATTGCGTAAGGTATTGTTGGGTCACGATGATAGCTTCCCAGGTAACACTTCTTGGAGATTTGTTGCGAAGGACTATGACTTTATTGATGCAGCCAATCCATTAGCAGAAGACTTCGATGAGTTGATGACTATCAATGACTTGGAAGGTTCTTACTTAGAGGCTAACTTCGTAGCAGTTAAAGTAGGTGATGTCAACGAAAGTGTATCGCCTAATGCTAACAGCATCGAATCACGTAACGTAAGCGGAACATTTGCATTGAATGTAGCTGATGTACAATTGACAGCAGGTCAAGAGTATGCAGTAGAATTCACAGCTGACTTAGCTAGCGTACTAGGTTACCAGTTCACAATGAACTTGGACGGTCTAGAAGCAGTAAAAGTACTAGAAGGTGAAGCTACAGAAGCTAACTTCGGATTGTTCGGTAACGTTGTAACAGCAAGTTGGAACAACGAAGCAACTAGTGATGTAGCATTTACATTGTTAGTACGTGCAACTGAAGATGTGACATTGAGCGAAGCTATGAACATCACTTCTGATGTAACGGTAGCAGAAGCTTACAATGCAGCAGGCGAAACTCAAGCAGTAGCGTTGAACTTCGGTAAAGCAGGTTACGCATTAGGTCAAAACAATCCTAACCCATTCAAGGGGGAGACGTTGATCCAAGTGACTATGCCAAACGCACAGCGTGCAAGCCTACGTGTACACGATGTAACAGGTAAAGTATTGAAGGAAATCGTTCAAGACTTCGATCAAGGTATGACTACGATCAAGTTGAACAGCAAAGACCTTCAAGCAGGTGTGTTGTACTACACGCTACAAGGTGAAGACTTCACTGTTACTAAGAAGATGATCGTTCTAGACTAGTTCTAGATTGATAATATAGACTAGCTTAATCTTTTGGTTTAGCTAAAGCAGAAACTCCTCTACGAATGGTCGTAGAGGAGTTTTGCTTTTTGTAGGAAATCCATTTACTACTGTGAAGGAAAATATAGATGCATATCACATTGCTGAGAAGCAAGAAGCCTTGTTCATGATTGGTTGGGGTGGTGTTTGGGTAGCTATGTCTATAGTCGCGTTACTGTACGCACAGGATGAATTATATGTAGGTATAGCTTATTCTATTATTCCATTAGGGGTATTACAACTGATAGGCGGATTAAGAAATCTATTCTCTTATTCAAGTAGATACTCTTCGTTGATAGAGTTGCTTAAAACTGATTGGAGAAAAGCTGCCGAGGTAGAGAAATTACGTGTACTGAATATTCAAATTCGAATTCGATTTTATAAGATAGGAGAGCAGACTCTGTTCGTGGTTGGATTATTACTTTTGTTAATAGGTGGTATAGGCGGATGGCGCGTTTTTTTGGTAGGTAGTGGTATAGGTTTACTGTTGATGTCGGCTGTCTTGATGATTCAAGACCTATTTTCAGCGTGGCGCAGTGGCATATATCTAAGTGAATTACAGAGTTTTATTGACGACGAATAATTGATAAAGCAGACAATAGTTTAAAGAAAAAATGCTGGTCTTGGCTGATATAGTAATAGGGAATAGGCATCGCTCTAAATCGTTGTTTGACGGTAGCTACTCCTTCTAGCATGCTCCCCTCAAAGTCGAACGTAGCGACAGAAAGCTTTTCGTAGGCAAACAGTACGGCTTCCCAAATCATCCAGATACCTACACTTTGTTCTCTAAAATCAGGATGATCGCCTGAAAAGTGATAGTAACAAGTGGATTGATCCCATATTAAACAACATACTGCACATAGTTGCCCTTGAGTATTTCTGGCTCCTAATAGTTGACAGCTATCATGCGAAATCAATGCTTCGCAATGAGTTATAAATAGATCGTATCGATATGGAACGCTTAGATTTTGACGCGCAAAGCTCATCTTATTAATAGTATAAAAATCAGTGGGTGTAATAGCTGTATCAAGGACGAAATCAGCCTGTAGAATACTTCGACGAGTGTTGTATTGAATACGAGAAAAAAGTTCTTCCCGATCTATACGAAGATCTAACTGATAGGTGTAGTAAGTAGTCTGTTTAAAATTATTCCAGTATAAAGGAGACCAATTAAACGAACTAGGAAAGAAATTTTGTTGAAGACGATCTGCTTTAGGAAGATGAGGAAGTAGAGAACGTAATATACGCGCTTCCCACTTTGGAGTACGGAATGCCTGTACAGTATAGAGTCCCATCCACTTGACAAACATTGGCATGGTTACATACTGAAATAGCCACTTCTTCTTAAGAAAATAGGTGTATGTAGCGATAATCTCTTGATCGTGAATCAAAACAACCGCATGCCACTGACTACCATTGCTACAATGGTCTAAATACCAATCTTGAGCGAAGATAGGTAGATCAGTATGTTGCCTACAAAAAGATCGGTAAGCAGATTTCGCCTCTATGCCAGAGAGTACCTTCATTCATGTATGTTATCTAGGAAATAGAGAAGAATCCAGTCCTGGCACAAGGCGTAGAGCATTTCTATAGTAGATCTTTTTCAAGATATGATCGGGAAGTGCCAATCCATACATTTTCCAAAAAGCATGATAGCGTTTGTAGTAAGGAAAATACTCATCGCTGCTTTCAAGGACTCGAAAGTAGGTTGGGAACTCATTCGGATGATAAGCATCTTTACCAAAAAGGACACGATCTTGATACTGTTCTAGAAATCGGTTTGCCATACGTGGTTGTCGTCCCAACTCCGCTATAACTGCTCCAATTTCCACATACATATTCGGCATTTCGTCAAGTAATACGCCTAAGTGTTGTAGATCATTAGCAAACCATCCCATGTGTGCAGCAATGAATTTGGTTCTCGGGTGTTTTTTAAAAAGATGGTGCTGTTCTGCAATAATAGTCTCCCAACTTGCTGGATCATTATCTGCTCGCTTTCGACGTGGTTTTAGCTTAAGTTCTAGCCAGCGTTCATTGTTAGCATCATGTGATTCCCAAAAAGCTTTTGGATCAGCAGAATGTATCAAAACAGGAATTCCTAGTTCACCACATTTCGCCCAGATAGGATCAAGACGAGTATCGTCTACTGCAATGCGTTTGCCTGCTTCATCTTTATGAAACATACCCTGACTTTTATATATCTTCAGTCCTTTCGCACCAATACTAACATCATATTCGAGCTGCTGTAGCGTACTCTCTAGCCAATCAGGATCGTCAATGCTGCGAAATTCAATGTTCGTGAATATACAAATCCTATCCTCATAACCATGTTTTTTAACATTGTCGATCATTGCCTTTAACTGTTTACCACCACGTCCACTCAAGTTATTTATGATACCCATATTCATCGTATCCATCTCTGCAATTAACTGATCTAGATCTTGTTCACCCATACGCCAATGGTGGCTGTGAATGTCGATAAAAGGAAACTTAGCTTTGGTAATGATGGTTTCAGGAACAACTAAGGTGGAGGGTGGATCATAATCTTCAAATGCAATAGATGGAGTCTTTTTTTCTTGAGCTACTGAGAAGAAGGGAAGAAGAAAAAAACATAAAATGATACAAACGCGCAGCATGAGGCAAGGAATTTTTTGTAAAGATAAAATTCCTAGACAAGAAAGAAGGTAAGGGTTAGAGATATTGAAAAGACAGCAATACGGTCAAGCTGTAGGCAGTGGATTCAACTGCAAGTTGGCGATCACTAGTTTGATGAGATCACGCATTTCTTCTACTTTAAAATCCTCGGTTAACAAAAACTCAAATTCATCTTCTAAAGCTAAGGCCAAGAACAACATATCAGATTCATCAAAACCTAGATCATCGCGAAAAACAGTCTCCGAGTGTAGTAGATACTGAGGAATTTGAAACTCTTGAGTTATGGTATATCGAATACGATGCTCAATACGAGCGGAAAGTGCTGATGTCATGATATCGGATGATTAAAAATATTCTATTCAGTTACATCTTTAAAACGGAAAAGTTTGGTAAAGCGCGTCTTAAAAGGCAAAATTCTATAATTTCGCGCTGAATTGTAGATAAACGCATGAAACGATACATCAACCTAAGGCGGAAACCACTCAAACAACTTAAAAGACCTACTTTCGCAAAGCAAAATGTAATCGCTATGCCCAAACGAAACCTGTCTGAGACAAATAGTGCAGCCGCAAAAAACATACTCAAACCACAACTGTCTTCTCTTGCAAAAGAAATAAAATTTAAGGGCAGAGAGGTTGAACTGTGGAGAAGTCTACGGATTCTTAATTTTCTCAATCGAGCGCAAACCATAGCAGACTTGACAGAAGTAGAGGAGAGGGATAATAACTACTCAATTGGAACGACCGTAGCGGAACGAATATTGAACAAAAAAAATGAGTTACCTAGCAAGCAATTTACTACTTTATTCGAGTTGACAGATGTTCCTGGTTTTGGAGTTGACAAGTTCAACGACTTAGTCCTTTTACTGGATCAAAAAGCAGATGAATATTTCAGCTATTCGCTTTTCGATGATTTACTCCTTTCCAATTGGAAAGTACGCCCTTATCGAATAGAAATTGAAGATAGACTAGTTTGGTCTAAATTAATGCAATCCTCTACGTGGCTACAGATGTGGCTTTCAGATCAGTTGAAGCTACTAAGTGAACAGATAAGTGGTAAGAAAAGTAGCTTACGAGCAAATGAATTCGTTCGAACTGCTTATATCGACTACTTCACTGAAGAAGAAATTGGAAGTTATGCGTTTGCACTTTCTTGGTATCAAATAGATATGGACAATTGGTTTTCGTTCTCTGCTATACTTGACAAGATACGTACCTACTTAGCGTATTATTCACATCCCAAGTATAGTCTGACGTTAGCGTTATTGAAGGGGTTTCCAATGTATCTACTGAATACTAAAGGAATCAGTACATCAGATCTACCGATTATTTTGAACCCCGCCGAGCAGTCAGTTACCTTTTGGGTGATTGAATTGATGGACTAATACAACTGAAACATGAACGAAGGGCAACCTATATATAACTCTAGCGACGATGAGATCACGCTACGAGAGTTAATATTAAAAATACAGGAATACTTTAGTGCAGTAAAACGCAACTGGTGGTTACTGCTTTTAGCAGCAATAGTGATGAGTGGGATACTCGTACTACGCGCTTGGTGGACGAAACCGCTCTATATTGCTGACATGACCTTTACGGTGGCTAATAGTGAGAAAGGTGGAGGTAGTAGTGGAGTATCAGGTATATTGGGACAGTTTGGAATCGGTGGTAGTAGCAGTGGTAGTGGACTGAACACCGCACGCGTCATGGAACTAGCAGGGTCAATGGAGATTGTGGGAACAATGTTAATGGAAGAAGCAACGATTGAAGATAGCACTGATCTGGTAGCTAATCACATCATGGACGTGTATAAATTTCGTGAGGAATGGGGGAAGAAAAACGAAAACTTACTTGACTTTAGATTTACTCATAATCAAGTAGACAGCTTTACGCGGTTCGAAAATTCTGTATATAAACGCTTGTATAGAGTGGTGACAGTTGGCGACGAACCATTTTTGGAAATTAGCCACAGTGAACTATCTGGTATTTATGAAATGCAGATAGTGACTATCTCTGAACCGTTGTCATTAATTTTGTTGGAAAAAGAGTACAACCTGCTTAGTGCGTACTTCATCAAGCAGACCATAGAGCCGCAACAGCAACGCTTCGATGCTGTCAAAGCTCGACTAGATTCTATTACTAGAGAGCTACAACGTTTGGACTATAGTGTAGCACGTAGTAGAGACCGTAGTTTAGGCATATTCGATCAAGCTTCAAGTGTAGGTGAACGGCAGTTACAAAGGGAACAGCAATTAGCGAGCATCGCCTATACAGAAGTTAAGCGCAATGTGGAGGCTGCTGAGTTTGCACTAAGTAGTGTCAAGCCTATTTTTCAAACAATTGATGAAGCACTACCACCTTTGTCTAAAAAGAGTTCCTCCTTAGCACAAGCAGGAGTTATTGGAGCAATCCTTGGAATATTTATAATGATGGTATATATCGTCGTTCGAAAGATCATTCAGGACAGTATGCAGGTTGAATGATATGAGCAGACAGAGGCATAAAAATTGATACAGTGAAAAGGCAGAAGATGTTCAGCGAAAAACCTATCTTTGCCGAACTTTTTTTCAAAGTATTATTATCTAACGTTTTTCTGATTTTGGGTGATCAGAGTTGAGATGAAAAGAGGAGGTCATTGTTCGATGCTTTGAGAAGACTTTAGTTGACATTAAATTCATGAACAACTCTCCAATAGACATCTCTACCGATTCACTCCGAATCAACTATTAAATTTTTTCATCATGCAAGGGAAAGGAATTATTCGGTTCTTCCTGATTGCATTTGTTGTCGTTAGTATTATCCAATTCTTATTCGTTTTGCCGACGCGCAAAGTGGAGAAGCAAGCAGATCGATACGCAGAAAATATGGCAGCAACTGCACCAGAAGCAATCAAAGATTCGGTTATCCGAGCGGAACGTACTGCCTACTTAGACTCCATGTCTTCGCAGGAAGTATTAAAGATTCCGTTGATTTCCTCTTTGACGTATCAAGAGTTGAAATCACGACAATTAGCTTATGGACTAGACTTAAAAGGCGGTATGAGTGTCGTACTGCAAGTAGATCTAAGAGAGCTAATCCGATCATTGGCCAATAATGCTGAAGACCCTACTCTAAACGAAGCGTTAGATAATGCCACAGCGGCACAAGAGGAGGTTCAAGATGACTACGTCTCACTCTTCGTAGATAATTGGCAAGAGATCACAGATCGCCCACTTTCAGAGCTATTCGCAGGAACAGGTTCATTAGAAAATATCACTTATGAATCCAGTGATGGAGAAGTCGAGCGCACACTGCGTACGAAAGCAGACGAAACCGTACAGTTGACCTTTGATATGCTAAAACAGCGTATTGATAAACTAGGTGTTTCGCAGCCCAATGTATCCTTGGATGCAGCACGTGACCTAATTAATGTAGAACTGCCAGGCATTGACAACCCAGAGCGAGCGCGTACTTTCTTACAGCAAGCAGCAGCATTAGAGTTTTGGGATACCTATAGAGCAGAAGACAATAACGGAGCGATTACACAAGCTCTTGTGAGTGCAGACGGTATTCTAAAGGATAACGGAGAAACAGCTAAAGGCAGAGATTTAGATACAGAAATGATTACTCAAATGGATACCACTTATGTGGTGGACAGTTTGGGAAATGTGACCGACGAAATTGCTTCTATACAGGAAGCTGCTAACCCAGCAGATGCATTCGGTGGACCATTGTTGAGTAGAATGCAAATCTATCAGCAGGGTGTTATTATTGCGCTAGTTGATAGAAGCGATGTGGAAACAGTAAAGAACTATTTGAGCGATGAGCGTGTGAAACCTTTGTTTCCTCGTGATGTCAAGTTCTTGTTTTCTCGTAAGCCTGTGGATATAAAGAATTTCCAGAACCTAGAAGAAGGGGAGGAGTTGTACGAGATGTATGCGATCAAAGTACCAAGAGGAGGAGTGGCACCGCTAGAAGGTGATGTAATCGTCAGTGCATCTGCTAATCCAGATCCACAGACTGGTGAAATGCTTGTATCGATGAGTATGAACAGTGAAGGAGCGAGAGAATGGGCGCGCATGACTTCCGAAGCATTTAAAAACAATGGACGAGAAATTGCAATCGTTTTGGATGGCGAAGTTGTTTCTGCACCCAGCGTAAATAATGGAGCGATCACAGGTGGAAGTTCACAGATCACTGGAAACTTCTCGACGCAGGAAGCACAGGATATGGCGAAAATTCTAGAAGTAGGTAAGCTGCCAGCACGTATACAAATCATTCAAGAGTCATTAGTCGGTCCTTCATTGGGAGCTGAAAACATCAGTAAAAGTATTACAGCGATCTCAATTGGATTTATTTTGGTCTTTGCTTTCATGTTGTTCTACTATGGCGGTGGTGGTATCATCTCTGTTATTGCATTATTGTTGAACTTAGTCTTCATTTTTGGTGCGTTGGCATCATTCGGAGCTGTTCTAACTTTGCCAGGTATTGCAGGTATCGTTTTAACGATTGGTATGGCAGTAGATGCGAACGTTATTATCTACGAGCGGATTCGAGAGGAACTGCGCGAAGGTAAATCAACAAGAATTGCAGTGCGCGATGGCTTCCAAAACTCTTATTCAGCGATCATTGATGCGAACATTACGACTTTCATCACGGCGATGATCTTGAATTATTTTGGTCTAGGACCCATCAAAGGTTTTGCTGTCGTTTTGATGATTGGTGTAGTTGCTTCTGTCTTTACAGCTGTACTAGTTGGTCGTCTGATGATTGAATGGTGGCTAGATAGAAACGGTAGTATGTCCTTTTCAACAGGTGCGTCTAAAAATGCTTTTGCCAATGTCAATATTGACTGGTTGGGCAAGCGCAAATTAGCTTACGCGATTTCAGGTACAATCATTGTGCTAG
>CAYLPW010000075.1:0-19626 GCA_964385665.1 uncultured Saprospiraceae bacterium | reverse complement strand
ACTATCAACGCAACAACTGGGTACTCCCCTTAAACACCTCCGTCAACCCATCCTCATACTCTACTTCTGCTACCCAAACATATAGACCCGACGGCATCGGCTGTCCCCGAAAATTACCATTCCAACCAATCGTATCATCATTGACCTCATAGTCGGCAGCTTCAAAAACGAGTTCCCCCCAGCGATCGAATACCCGAAAATGCAGTACCTGAGTACCAGCTGTTCCATGCGTCCGCAATTGGTCGTTCAATAAATCCCCATCTGGTGTAAATCCTGTTGGGACAATCATCGTTCTGAACTTCGCAATACGTATCTGAATACGGTCTGTCGCCTCGCAACCCAACTCATCAACCCCATACAATTCGTAGTAGATCGTCGCTTTTGGATTGACGCTCGGATTAAAACAATCCGTACAGGTCAAAGAGCTATCGGCATAAGAAGGCGTCCATGAATATTGGACAACGCCAGTATTGTTTTCTGCGTTCGCAAACAATTGTAGCTCGTTCCCTTCCTCCACTTCTATAAAATCTTCTTCTGGAAAGATGTAGACTTCGAAAGGCACAGGATCATCCAAAAAGGTGGTGCCGCGTTGCAGACAGTTGTTATTATCACGAACAAATACTTCGTAATCACCAGCCGTCAATCCTAAAAAGGTCGAATTACTCGTATAGTTTTTATCATCCAAACTGTACCGATATGGTGGTGTTCCACCTAATGCCGCTACCTCAAACTCACCATCTCGACCGCCTGCGCAGTCAATGACACCAGGTGTCAGCGTCAATTCAATCTGTTCTGGCTGCCCTACATTCACTGGTAGTGCTAGTTCACAAGCATTCGCATCTGTCACTGTTAAGGTGTATGTTCCAGCAGTTAGTTCTTCAATGGTAGATGTACGCGCATTGGTAGACCACAACAGTTCATAGCTTGGAATACCACCACTTATGGTTGCTGTCAATTGACCATCTGCGCCATCAAAACAGCTATTGTCGCGCACCCGAAAAGCAGCTGCTAAAGGTTCAGGTTCTGTTACTTCTACACGCGCAAAGCCGATACAACCTAATGTATCTTGTACTGTCAATTCGTAGATACCGATCGGCAAATCCGTAACATCGCGTGTGGTTGCGTTTCCTGTGTTGGCACTCCATTGCAGCTGATAGCCTAGATTTCCACCATTGATGCTTTGTACACTGATGCTACCAGTATTGTCGCCATTGCAAATTACTGGAGCACTACTCAACTCAATGTTGATTGGGTCGGGTTGTTGTAGCGGACTAGACTGTATACCGACACAGCCTTGTTCATCAGTGACGGTCACACTATAGGTAACACCTCCTTGAATATTCTCTAACAAGTATCGACGATCAGGGTTAGGCGTTCCTCTGTTCCATTCGTACATATAATCGGTCGCCGTTTCGCCAGCTCCTCCTGTTCGCACATTCGCGCCTGCTGCACCATCCTCGAATCCATTGCAAGTCGGCACACTATAGTTAATGACAATATCAAACTCTGGATATTCTTCTACTTGCTCGCTTTCAAATACTGCCTCGCATCCGTTCTCATCCGTGACGGTCACTTCATAGATTTGTGTGGACAAATTAGTCGCTACATCACCTGCCTGACCACTGCTCCATAAATAGGTGTATTCGCCCGTACCACCTTCTACGAATATGCTTAGTTCACTGTTATTTTCATTGAAACAACTCGTATACGTTTGCTCTATCGTCGCTGTTATGGGTGCTTCAGGTTGCTCGATGATAGTACTAGCAGACAGTTCACAGCCATTCGCATCGGTGACGGAAAGGATGTACTCGCCTGGCGACAGATTGCTGGCAGTTTGTATAATTTGAGCAGCACCGTCATTCCATCGGTATTCATAAGGAGCAGTGCCACCGCTGACTTCCGCTATAGCAATTCCATCGGTACCCTCAAAACAGTTGACAGGGCTTAGATTAAAATCAATAGCCAACGAATCTGGTTCAGTGACTGTCACTTCGGTACTTGCCGAACATCCATTGGCATCTTCTATTTGAACTTCATATATACCTGCACTCAAAAAGACAGCCGTATCGCTATTTTGCCCCAAGTTATCATTCCATAGAAAAGAGTACGGTGTCGTTCCTCCATCTACGAACACAATAGCTGTGCCTGTGCTGTTGTTTTTGCAATCGACAGGAGTCATACTCGTGCCTACTACGCTGAGCGGATTTGGGCTGGCAATAGTAGCTTCATCTACCATCGTACACCCGTTTTCATCGGTGACCGTGAGTATATAATTGCCCTCTGGAAGATTGGACAATTGAGCGGTTTGTGCATTGTTGCTCCAGCGATAAGACAACATTCCCGTACCACCCACGGCGGTCGCAACTATTTGCCCATCGGTGTCTCCTGCACAACGTACATTGTTGATGGTGAAATCGAGTAGAATAGAATCTGGTTCGCTTAAAAGGAAACTGGTGTCTAGTTGACAATTGTTAGCATCCGTGACCGCCAAATTGTACGTTCCTGCTGTTAAGGTAGTAAAGGTTAAATCAGTGCTTCCGTCCTCCCAAGTAGGTAGCAATGCGCCCGTTCCTCCACTCAGTGTGAGCGCAATTTGTCCATCGTTTCCATCTTTGCAGCGTATATCTTGAACAACCGCTGCCACTTCTATAGCATCGGGTGCTAGAATTTCAAAAGCAATTGTATCTGCACAAGCTGTCGCATCGGTCACGATCAATTGATGTGTACCAGCTGCTATATTTTGAATCAAACCAGTCGTTGCCCCATTTACATTGATCGAATTGCCGTCAAGCATAAAGTCAAAAGGAGCTGTTCCACTGACCAATTCATAAGAAAATGTACCATCTGTGGTGTTGAAGCAGGTAGCTGGCGTAGGGTTTGCTGGCTGGTCGATGCGGAAGCTACAAAGGTCGTACGTACACGCCCCACTAGCTATTTCTATATCGCAGTTGTCAGGAATATTTTCAATAAAAGGACGCACCTCAATTTCCACCAATTCATTAACTTGCAAGCCACTTATTTGATGTGAATAGTCACCATTGTTTGGACTGATCCATTCGCCACCATTTAGTCTAATTTCATATGGAATAGTTGTACCATTTTCTTCTGTCCAATTAAAGGTAATAGTCTGCTCTTCCAAATCAGTCACTGCACAATCAACGGTAGGTGCTCGGAAATCTTGCACACTTCCAATACGCGCTTCGCTCTCGTAGCTACATCCAAATGGATCAGTCATCTCAGCGCGATAGACCTGTACGCCTTCAGGTTGCGCAGTAGGTGCAGGGCAGTTATCACAAGAAAGTCCTTCAGCGGGCAACCATGTATAGTCAATAGGATTTCGGGAGTTGAAGGTAATAGACCAAGAGATAAACGTTCCCAACTGAGGACCATTGTTGTCCGAAACCTCTAGTACCCACTCTCCGTTCATAGCCGCACCATCCAAGTTTGCCCAGCTTTCTTGTGGCTGAAAGTCGCCAGTAAATGGAGCAATGCCATCGACAACATCAATGACTGCATTGGGGGTAAAGCAAGTACCAGTGTAGTTGCTGCCCTCTCCCCCATTATTGGCAGAAAGGATGAGAAACTCGCCACTTGGAGCAACTAAAGACAGCACTAAATCGCTGACCCAATCTGTATCTGCCGTTTCGATATTGACACAAACAGAAACGATGTCACTGAACGGATCATTGAGCGTCCCAGGATACACATCGGTTACTTCGATTATACTATTATATTCTTGACTAACAGGATGATTAGAAAAACCCAATCCATCATAGCGAGGAGAGGTTTCAAAGGCTACTACGTTTTCAGTGAACGCTGGACCAGCGCGTAATTCAACCGCTTCGCCAGCACACAAAGTGGTGTCGCGTAGGTCTAGTGAAAAATCTTGACAGTTATAACAATCAGGATGGGTGACGGGCAAGACCTTTGTTTGAATAGTGGTGTCCCAAGTACAACCAAAATTATCTGTAGCAGTGAAGACGTAACTGGCGTTTCCTGCTTTATTGGGAGCGGCAGTGATCGTTGACTGGCTATTGGTAATGATAGATGGATGGTCTTCCCAACCATAATCCATGATGCTAGGGGTAAAGGTTTCAATTTTCGGATATAGATCACGTGCAAACTCTATTTCCCAAGCAAAAATGAACCCGTTATCTTGCGTCCAAAGGTCTTCTACATCAATAAACCATTCTCCGTTGAGGGGACAGCCGATTAGTTGATCCAAGTTTTCAAAAGTGGCATAATCTTGAGGAGGTAAAGTAGATTGCCCACCCACAGTAAGTAACTCTCCTGCGGAATTTCTAATAAACTCAAACCAAGTCTCATCAGCAGTTGGTGTCCAACAATAGTTATAACCTACTCCAGGTGTAACAATATCTAAACTAGGATCCTCTAAAACTGGCTCACCTAAGTGAACTCTAGCCCCAGTTTGTCCACGATATTCATGTAGAATAGCTCGCTGTCCATTAGGGCAAATTAATTCAATTTCTAAATCTCGTAGATAAGAATGTTCTACATTGACACACACACTGACTAAATCATTGACATCCTGTAACGTCTGTCCTGGATTAAAATTGGTAAAATTAAGGCTAGTACTATAAGACGTTCCATTACCGTCAGGTAGTGGTAAGGTGTCTGATAGTATTTTTTTGGTAGAAAAACTGCCTTCTGTAGGTACAACCAAAACGGTAGAAGGCACATCGGGATCATTATTAGCTCCAGATAAAGAAAGGGTATCTCCCATACAAATGGGGTCTATTTGCTCAGTCGCGTTTGCAAACTGCGGTTTGGTAGCTACTCGAACGCGCTGAATAGCGAAAATACTATTCGTACAGCCCAACTGATCTTTAATGGTTAACTGAGCAAGATAACCTCCCGATTCTTTGTAAGTGTATGAAACAACTGGACCATAGCGAACTTGACCATCACCCATATCCCAAATGTATTCGGAAGAGTCGGTTTGATTGTAAAATCCTCCTGCTTCTTGAGGAAATACACCTCTTCCCACAAAAGTGACACGATCACTAGGGCAGATGTCTATCCATCCTGTATCCACAGGCATAGCAGCTGGAATAGAGCTATCAATATATGCCTCTATTTTTTGGCAAGCTGGCACACACGATAATTCTCCATACCAACCTCCACGCGACGAGGCATTAGATGTAAATGATACGGTAATGCAACCTGTCTGATTGTCAGCTGAAGCTTGAACAGCAACAGGGAAAGTAGCTTCGATTTGATAACTGCCATCTTCGTCAACAGACCTTCCTAGATCACTGCCACATGCCAACAAAGGAGCGTTCGTATCTGTACCATCGTAAAAGCATAGCTCGTCTCCTCTATCAATTGTCATGGTTCTTAGTTGAATACGTACATGCGAACGTATTCCTATACTTCTATCTGAACAGATAGTAGTGACTAAGTTTTCGTTGGGACTATAGCGATTATCAGAACCGCCACTATCTGTAAAATAACCACCACAGACACGAATAGTATCTGCACTACCAATGCGATATTCGGTGAAATCTTGTTGCGCGCTTACGGAATGACTGACGAGAAGTAAACAGCCAACTGCAAAAATGGTAGAAAAACGAATGACTATAGATTGGTATATGTTGCCCATATCAAATAATTAGACCGTAGAATGTAAAGAAAATGAATGATGGTCGGGTGCCGATCCAAAAAGGGGGTTGACGAATAAATAGTACTATTTAGGAAGTGTTCTGCCCAGATGTTTATTGAGCGCGGCAATGAGTCTTTTGCTGGACTGAATGACCAACACTTGCTCTTCACCCGCTATACGATAAGCAGTCTCTACTTTTGGATCAAATACCAACTGATGCGCTTGCATGAGCGACAAAATATTGATGGTTTCCGTATCTTTCACCACAATCGTCGGATAGTCGCCGCTCAACGCTTTCTCTGAGTTGGTCAGGTAATACGCATGATCGAGGTAAAAATTCCAACGCTGAATAAGAAACGGTCGCTCCTGCAACAAACGGGATAAGTAGTCCTCCTCGTAGATCTCGTATAGACGATCATCAATTTGGACAGGAGTAGAAGGCGATTGTGCATGTGTCAAAAAAGACAGGCAACAACAGGCGAAAAGTAAACAATATTTCATGTGCAATAATCGGTTGCTTGGTTGATGAGAAACAGTGAATGCTTCGTTTCCGAACAAAGATAGGGGATTGGTCTAAAATTTAGAATTTTAACAAATGTCAACCATAGTTGGACATATTACGCTAAAATAGGATACCAATTTCATTCTCTAACGATTCGGGTTTCGCTTTAGTATACTTCTTCATGAATGATGATTGAGGAATGATAGATGATGTGATGAATGGAGAATAGTAGATATTTGTGGACTAAAAAAGCAGATCGTATGAGTCGAAAACGAATCGTTGTTAAGGTAGGCACAAATGTATTGACACAAGCCGACGGCAAACTAGATGTGACCGCACTAAGTCAATTGGTCGATCAGCTAGTTGCCATCAAGCAGCAAGGTATAGAGGTCGTATTGGTATCTTCGGGGGCAGTGGGAGCAGGGAGAAGTATATATGAAGCATCAAAACAACTAAGCAAAGTAGTGCAGCGGCAAGTTTGTTCCGCTATTGGGCAAGTTCAGTTGATGCAATGGTACGCACAGTTATTAAGTAACTATCGCATACATTGTGCGCAAGTATTGGCGACCAAAGAAGATTTTCGAGATCGGCAGCATTATCTAAATATGCAAAACTGCTTGTTGGCGTTGCTACGCGATCATCTAGTACCCATCGTCAATGAGAACGATGTCGTCTCCATCAATGAATTGATGTTTACCGATAATGACGAACTAGCTAGTCTGATCGCAGCGATGATTAATGCGGATACGTTGATCTTATTGACGGCTGTCGATGGCTTATTTAATGGCGATCCTACTGACAAAAGTAGCCAGTTGATTGAGCGTGTAGAAGCGGATGATACCACTTTACATGAATTCATTTTGCCTCAAAAGTCCTCTTTTGGTCGTGGCGGTATGGCCACCAAAATTAGAATGGCACAAAAAACAGCCGCTCTTGGAATTGAAGTGGTCATCGCTAATGGTAAACGCGCTGATATACTGAATACTATTTTTAAAGGTCAGTATGTTGGGACTACTTTTCCCGCAGCCACCCCCATCTCTAATGTTAAAAAATGGATGGCACATCAACATCATTCTACTGACTTACCAGAGGTGATTATCAATGAAGGTGCAGTCGATCGGCTGCGTTCTAAATCCACCATCAGTAGTCTTTTACCAATTGGTATTGTCACACTAAAGGGAGATTTTGAGAAGGGAGATTTGCTGACGATCAAGTCTACAACGGGGGAGCGAATCGGGATTGGGATGGCGCAATATGATTCTGTCATAGCATTGGATGCTTTGGGAAAGACGGACAGAAAAGAACTCATTCATTATGATTATTTATATATTGAATAATTCTGTTAAAATGCTTTTCACGCTATCTCTTTGATGCTCAAAAGAATAGGAAACGAAACCAAAGCCCAACTACGGCGTTCCTATATTGTCAGAGATGAGATTGCTCTCAATTTTTGGAATCATTTTCTCTGTGAGAGGTGAGGGATGAGAGGAGTTCTAGTATTAACAAAACACAAAAACAATACATACATTGACCTTTAAAGAATTATCGCTGCACGGGGAGTTATTGGAAGGCTTGGATTCTATGGGATTTCAAGAAGCAACACCAATACAAGAGCAAGCGATTCCAATTATTTTATCCGGCAAAGACCTCATTGGTTGTGCGCAGACTGGAACAGGAAAGACTGCTGCTTTTCTACTACCTATTTTGAACCAAATTACGTTACATCCACAGGAAGGGGTGAGTACACTTATATTAGTGCCGACACGTGAGTTGGCGATGCAGATTGATGAGCAGCTGGAAGCTTTTGCTTACTTTACGAATATCAGTTCCATCCCCATCTATGGTGGTCAAGGCAAAAACGCGTTCGAGTTTGAAAAGAAAGCTTTGACGAAAGGAGCAGATATTATCGTTGCCACACCAGGACGGCTAATTGCGCACCTGAATCTAGGTTATGTTCGTTTTGAACAAGTCAAATATTTCATCTTAGATGAAGCAGATCGTATGCTAGACATGGGATTTGTCAAAGACATTCAAAAGATCAATAGCTACATGCCAGAAAAAAAGCAGACATTACTGTTTTCGGCAACAATGGCTAATGAAATTAAACGCTTCGCCAAAACACTGCTCAAAGATCCAGAAACGATTAGTCTAGCAGTCTCCAAACCTGCCGAAAATATTGTACAAGCGGTCTACAAAGTAGATGCTGACCAAAAATTAGCTTTACTAGAATATGTCATCAATCCAGACCGTGCAAAAGAAGGGTTGATTCTAATTTTTTCTTCGACCAAATCAGGTGTCAAAGACATTGCACGTACCCTATCGCGTCGAGGGATGGAAGTAGCTGCGATGCATTCTGATTTAACACAGGATGAGCGAAAAATCGTCTTGCGCAAATTTGAGAATGGACAAATTCCAGTTTTAGTCGCTACAGATATTTTGTCGCGAGGTATTGATGTAGATGGTATTCGTTTAGTCATCAATTATGATATGCCAGGTGACGCAGAAGATTACATTCACCGCATTGGTCGAACGGCTCGTGCGGATGCGAATGGAACTGCTCTGTCGTTCATTACTCGTCGCGATATGCGCCGTCTACAAGCGGTGGAGCGACTAATGGAAAAGCAAGTTTATGTGTTGGCATTGCCCAAAGATCTGGAGCGACACGAGATGGCGCATAGCAAGAATAAGAAGGGAAGGGGTAGAGACAAAGGCAATCGGGGAAAAAAGTATGACAGAAAGAAGAAGGGGAGGTCTAGTAAGGCGAAGTAGCGGTTGGCTATTGGCTTGTTCAGTGGTTATCAAAATTTGGAGCTTTTAGCAGTAGAATCCGTATTACTTAACTCAATGAAGCACAGATCAACGCCGAATTCTTAAGTCATACGCTTTTGTTATATTTCCAGAAGCAGTTCTTCCATAGATAAAAAAAAGGGTTAAGCAGTAGCCTTCATACAGATTCTTCGGCTAAAGCCAGAAATGTACAACTCTCAGCGTACATACATAACAAAAGGGTGCGACTTTAGTCGCACTTATCTTTTTGTATACTCATTTCTTCTTCTCCACAATCAAATGCCCCAAATCCACCTTCATCGCTTCTTCTTTAGAAGGGGCTAACATTCCCGTACATAGACACAACTTGCGTTCGTTGCGCTGTAAGATGTCGTAATTGGGGCAACTTTGGCAGCCTGTCCAGAAAGCTTCATCTTGTGTCAATTCAGAAAAAGTAACAGGTCGATAACCCAACGAATGATTGATGTTCATAACAGCCAAACTAGTCGTAATACCAAACACGCGCGCGCTTGGATATTTATCGCGTGCATGCTTAAATACCTTCTGTTTGATGCGTTTGCCCAATCCCATTCCCCGAAATTTGGGTGCAACAATAAGACCAGAGTTAGCGACGTACTTTTCGTGTGTCCACGCTTCGATGTAGCAAAAACCTGCTAACTCCTCCCCTGCCAATGCAATAATCCCATTCTCTTGCTCCATCTTCTGCCGAATATAAGCCGGTTGTCGTTTCGCAATACCAGTCCCTCTATCTTTAGCCGATTGGATATAAAGGTCACAAATAGATTCCGCATAAACTAGATGCTCGGCAGTAGCGATCGCTAGTTGAATAGTCATAGAATGTATAAAATGAAGTGGAAGAAAGTAGTTGAATGTACAGTTTAGCTACAGACGGTAACTGTAGAGTTAGCTACGCCGCCGTCGGTTGACGTGCCGGATCGATAGAATAGAAAAGTGATTTTTCATAGCACAAAGGTAAGTGGAGTTTTAGTAGCAGACAAGATGTATAAAAAAAGAAGGTATACATTTACAAATCGTAAAATTGTAGAAACGGTGACTCTCATTCTACATCAGGACTCTAGGGGAAATTGACAATTATTGACTGAACCCTGCATATTGAATGGTACAATGATGAGGTTAGACAAAAGTCATTCGGTTACTGAGCATTAAACATCAGACGTTGGTATAGTTTATATGTTTTTATATAATTTGTATGTTTCAAATTTGTATAGTTTCACAATGGCTATTGGAATGGAACTGTCTTTCAATGACTTTTAAAAGGAAAAAGAATCGTTCAAAAATGTCAATTATTTAGGCATACTTCCTTAACTTACTTAGATCAGTTGAATTTCCTTAATTTCGCCAGCTATTTCCGTCAATCATTGATTATGTTTTCTGTCCTTATTCCTACCTATCATCGCAACGATTTGTTACGTGCCTGTTTGGAGCGTATCATTTCTACTGCACAAAATTTTGTGGGTGAATACGAAATTATCGTATCAGATGATGGAAGGACAACAAATGCAAAAGTGTTAGTCAAGAACGACATTCCAGGAGTCAAATGGACACAAGGTCCGCAGTCTGATCCTGCTGCCAATCGCAATCATGTTGCACGACAAGCCCAACACGATTGGTTAGTATTTTTGGATGACGATTGCTTGCCTGACCCGCAGCTGTTATCAGCTTATGCCAAAGCCATCGAAACTCAAGCTCGTCAACAGGTATTTGAAGGAAAAATTTATGCAGAGCGAGACCGTCAAGGTTTTCATGAAGAAGCACCCATCAACTTGACAGGTGGTAAATTTTTATCCTGTAGTATCTGTTTGTCCAAATCAACATTCGATGAGCTAGGCGGTTTTGACGAATCCTTTCCGTATGCTACAATGGAAGATACAGATCTGAAAGTACGTATCCTAGAAGCTGGGCATACCATAGGATTGGTGGCAGATGCGGCGGTGTGTCATCCTTGGCGACCGACAAAAGGCGGGGACATGTACCAAAAGCGATTTAAAAGCTACAAGCGTTTTATTCAAAAATACCCTGAGAAAAGGAAAATGCACAACCGTATGTCGCGCCTCAAGATACTAATCAGCCGCTTTTTAGAGGATAGCAAAGAGCTATCGAGCTATGGTTTTCGTGGCACTCGATTCATGTTCTATCAAGCAGCTTTGAATGTACGCTTGTTGTTTATGAGAAAATAACTATTTCGTAAAAATGAGAACTTTGTACGAAACTTTAACCATACCTGCTGATGACCATCAACGACTTATCATTAGAAGATCAACCTAGTTTACTAGACGAGCACGGTCCTGTTTTCATCTTGGGCTGTCCGCGTTCTGGCACTACTTTTTTGTCGCACTGCATTGGTGCTATTCCAGAAACGGAGGAGTTCATTGGAGCATTAGCCCCTCCGCGTTTAATGCATATTTTGGGTGATGCAAAGTCTGAAGAAATACGCGAGTCCATATTAAATTCAGTACGCGATATTTTCTGGCAAGCCTTTATTCGGCGGGTTCATTTTCGTACGGAACGTCTAGGTCAGTTGTATCAACGTCATATCAGTCTGCGCGACTTCCTATCATCAGGAAAGCGAGACGGCAAGTTATTTTGTTACAAAGAACCGTTCCTTTGTTTCGCCGCTGTTCACTTTGCACAAGCTTTTCCACAAGCGAAATTTATTCACATCATTCGAGATGGTCGAGACAATGCTGATTCACTAGATCGCACCTACACACACGCGCTTTCTGATAGCGTTTTGCAGTCCGATTTATTGAGCTTCAACAAAAACTCTGAAATCGGAATCTGGCGAACCATTGATGGATTTAATTATCCGTGGTGGGTGCAACCACATGAAGAAGAGCAATTCAAAACTGGCAGCAAATATGGTCGCTATATGATGATGTGGCGCGAAATGGTACAACGCGCTCGACAACTGAAAGCGATACTGCCCGAAGAGCGTTATCTAGAGATACAGTATGAACAATTCGTGCAATCCCCTATTGAACATGGACAACGTATTCGCACTTTTTTAGGTGCAGAGGATTCTACTGCTTTTCACAAAAAGCTCAACCGTGCGTTCAAGTCATCCATCAACATCTCAAAACGCAACCAAGACGAAGCAAAACAGCAAGAGGGCGAAGCAATAGCGAAGCAGTTATTGGAGGAGTTGGGGTATTATAAAGCAGAAAATTGAAATACGATGCCGAACCGAAACGCTTACTGGATACTTCTTTTCTGCCTTTTAGCAGCTTGTACTCCTATTCGCTATTTCGGTGCTAACTTATTCAACACGTCTTCCTACGAACGATATGTATCTTCACTACGAAAGGCTGGCATGACAGAAACGAGCATAGGAAAGGACTGGTTAGCTGCTGGAGAAAGAGCCTTAAGAGACACCAATTATATAGATATTCCTATTGACGAAATTGCTTACTTCGCTTCTAACAGAATTGATGCCAAATCGTACAGGATGCGGCTAGAAAAGGGGCAAGAAATAGAAGTAGCATTCAAGACTGTTCCACGGGACTTGCTGCTATTCGTCGATCTATTTGCCTATTTAGATGAGAACGATAAATATCTTTCTATATCTACTCCTGTAGGAGACAACCGTACTTATCGCTATACCATCAAACAGTCTGGCGAGTTTGTGCTACGTGTTCAACCACAAATATTGGCAGGTGGTCGATATGGTATTCGCATTAAAGAGTTGAAAGAGTGAGCTTAGGAACAGTCAAACAAGAACTTTTTGTTTAGCACTCATTCTTTTCGGTTTATTTTTCGTTGAAATATGGGACTACACCAATAGACTTTCTTTCAATCGGACATCCATTATTCTACCGTTCCCTAATTCAGATTATTCGTTCAGCTTTAGCCTTACACCAATGGCACGCTGCCTCTGCGCTTTGTCTTTTGCTCCAAAGAAAAAGGCATCCTCAACCGAAGTCGAGAATGCCTAATTCTATCATATTATCGTAGCAAAAAAGATTAATTATCTCACGCGATCTACGCCTTCTCTTTCTTCTTTTTCGCCTCTCCGTTCTGCTCTGCTTTTTCCGAAGTCACCTCTTCTGGCTCTTCTACTCCATTGATGCGATCTTTAATCTTTTTCTCAATCTCTAATGCCACTTCTGGATTATCTTGTAAGAACTGCTTTGCACCTTCACGCCCTTGCGCAATTTTTGCACCGCCATAGCTATACCAAGAACCGCTTTTTCCAATGATATCGTGTTCTACTCCGATATCAACAATCTCTCCAGTCTTAGAAATGCCTTGACCATAAGTGATGTCAAACTCAGCAATACGAAATGGTGGTGCTAGTTTGTTTTTAACCACTTTCACTTTGACGTGATTACCCACGACATTACCTTCTTTGTCCTTAATCGCTGCACCAGAGCGACGAATATCCAACCGCTGAGATGCGTAAAACTTTAATGCGTTACCACCAGTCGTAGTCTCTGGGTTACCGAACATCACACCAATCTTCTCCCGTAGCTGATTGATGAAAATACAGCAACAGCCTGTTTTACCAATCGCAGAGGTTAGTTTCCGCATCGCTTGTGACATTAGACGCGCTTGTAAACCCATTTTAGAGTCTCCCATCTCGCCTTCAATCTCACTGCGGGGTACTAAAGCCGCCACTGAGTCAATCACGATGATATCAATCGCACCAGAGCGAATCAAATTCTCCGTAATTTCTAATGCTTGCTCTCCACTATCAGGCTGCGAGATCAACAGATCTTCGGTTTGTACGCCTAGTGCAGACGCATACGTACGATCAAAAGCATGCTCCGCATCTACGAATGCAGCGATACCGCCGTTCTTTTGACATTCCGCAATTGCATGAATCGCTAATGTGGTCTTACCAGATGATTCAGGTCCGTAGATTTCAACGACACGCCCTTTTGGGAAGCCATTGATACCTAAAGCAATATCCAATCCCAATGATCCAGTTGAGATCGTCTCTATATCCATAACCTGATCGTCACCCAAGCGCATGATAGTTCCTTTACCGTAGGTTTTCTCTAAGCGATCAACTGTTAATTGAAGTGCTTTCAGCCGCGCTTCCTTATCGTCTTTGTTAGATGCCATGAAATAAATTTAGTTTAAAACAGTAAGCTCATTCGATATGCGCCCAATGCTTATGAAAGAAGAGAGAATAAGGCTATTCTCTTTGAGTTATAAAGTAATGAAATTGGAAGTAATAATAATAGACAAAAATAGCGTAATTTTTAGCTTTCTATGTCTCCTTCCAATTGCTCACAAATTTAAAACAAAATGCTTAAAAAATCAAGTTTTTCAAACATTTAAAACAATGAAATTTATATTTTTTGCTGGTCTGTTTTCACTACTTTCTACCTGCTCCTATTCCTCCCCACAATACGCTGATAGCTAAGCATATAACATCTCTATCGACTCACCAACGATGGGTGATTCTCTTGTTTTGAAAGTAGAAAGCAAATAGTGTTTGTACAGTACGACTTCCTCTCGGTGTAGATTTAAAATAGGATCGTCAAAGAATTGGAAAAAGTTATACTGCTCTATTCGTACTATTTTCCCAGATGTCCTTGTATCAATTTCTTACATTGATACCTGTCAAAAAGTACAAATGGATACAGAAAAGTCCGCATAGATACTATTCACGTATATGCGTCTAGACAACTATCTATCCATTAACAAAAGAAAAATATAGCCCTTTAACGCACCTTCTTCAATTTATCCTTGTTAGAATTATATAAGAACGGGAGAAGTCACCCTAGCAGTCCGATGATTGCGTGTTCTTGTACATTTATTTTCAAATTAAAAATTAGTTACAGTTATGTCTAATTCCAGTAATAATAACAATACGGGTTTGTTTTGGGTAGGTCTTGCAGTAGGTGCTACAGTAGGCTATTTGTTGAATTCTGATCGCGGTCGTGAACTGCAGGCAGAAGCAGGAACAAAAGCGAAAGTATACGGCTCTCAGATCAAAGAAACAAGTCAGCAGCAGCTAGATACTTTGACGAGCAATGTCAATACATGGATTGAGCAAGGACAGTCTTACGCAAAAGATCTACAGGTAATGGCAAAAGATCGTATTGATGCGATTTCTACCACTGCTAAATCAGCGATCAGTAGTTCGGAAAATAGTTTTCAGCGTGGAGCAGATAAGGCAAAAGCCAACATCGAAGCGCAAAAAAATCAAGTAGATAACGCAATCGAAAACGGCGTCGCATAATGGAACAGTATTCTAGAGAATTTCACTCTACGAACAACAATATAGAAGACAACACGACCGACTTCCTGGAGGAAGTCGGTAAGTTGACGACCTATGCACAAGCGTATATTGACGACAAGATCGAATATACAAAAGTGGTTGTTGCGGAAGAGTCTGTCAAAGCAGCTTCTGGTCTGGTACATGCTATTGTACTAGCGTCATTGGGGTCTATTTTAGTTATTTTTCTTTCGGTAGTCGCTGGACTAGCATTGGGAAGAGCATTGGAAGACTACGTACTAGGCTTTTTATTGGTCTGTGCTTTCTATCTCATCCTGTTGGTGCTGTATCTGGTGTTACGAAAAACACTAGTGAACGACCCGATCACAAAAGCCATTATTCAGAAGCTACTACGATAAACGACGTATTAATCATTCGAGCAATAGACGATTTATAATGAAAGAGAAACGCATACCTACTACTTTTGAAGAGTTACAACAGCGCAAAGAAGCCTTACAGCGTGCTGTCAGATTGCATGAATTCAATGCAAAACGTTCCTTGAGCGACGCAACTAGTGAGCTACCTAAATTTTTGATGAAAAAAGCAGCTGTGCCAGCAGGTGTATTAGCCGCTTCGGCTCTGGGTATTTCGCAGTTAAAGAATGCTTTAACACAAAACAACAATAATAGAGGTACAGAGCGAGTAACCTTCCAACGATCTGCTACTACAGCAGCTACTAATCCTGGAGAAGTTACTTTTGAACGAACTGTACCGCCACAACAGCCAGTAAAAGTGGAGCAGAAGCCGAGTGTGTTGCACCGCCTTTGGTTATTTGCGATGCCTTTTGTGCAGCCTTACATCCGTGATTTTGTGAGAACACAATTTCAGGGTAAGTCGAAAGCTTAACGACCATATTAAAGAGTGCTGGCATCTAGTCAGCACCTATTGCCTCCCCAAAATCTACCAATTTATTAAACAGTCAGATAGCGTCTATTATCTGATTATCTCCCCATTTAGTCAACTCTCTTCTTTTATATTCTTTCCTAGTTTCCAATCAAAATCGCTTTCAGTTTTTGTATCTTTACTAGATGACAACTAGACAAGATTACAACGACTATTTCTTCCAAATCCTTCAACAACTGAATCCCGACCAGACTAAAGCGGTCGAGCAAATAGAAGGGCCCGTCCTCGTTGTCGCAGGGCCAGGTACTGGCAAAACACATATCCTTTCTGCACGCATCGGACGCATACTGATGGAAACGGATACCCGTGCCTATAACATTCTTTGTCTGACCTTTACGGATGCTGGTGTAAAAGCCATGCGGGAACGATTACTTCAATTCATTGGTCCAGAAGCCCATCGTGTCCATATTTTTACCTTCCATTCTTTTTGTAATAACATTATTCAAGACAATCCAAGTTTGTTTGGCTCGAATGCGTTAGAACCGATCAGCGAATTGGAACAGGTCGAATTGATTCAGGAAATGCTGGATGAACTGCCAGTCACGCACGTCCTCAAGCGCGGTCGCTCCAATCCGTATTTTTATCTAATGCACTTGCAGAATTTGTTTCAATTGATGAAGCGAGAGCATTGGACAGCAGATTTAGTGAAAGCACGTATCAAAACTTACTT
The DNA here is from genome assembly GCA_964385665.1 of uncultured Saprospiraceae bacterium. Classification (GTDB taxonomy): domain Bacteria; phylum Bacteroidota; class Bacteroidia; order Chitinophagales; family Saprospiraceae; genus JAAUTG01. Next base: position 2,894 of record CAYLPW010000075.1, on the reverse strand, counting down.
GGAAGATTTACCCAGTCGACAAGAATATATTTACAAAGTCAATAGCAGTCAGTACAAAAAAGGAGATGTAAAAGCCGCACAGCTGGAAGATATGCAGGTACGCATGGAACGGTTGGAAGCAGCCGCAGCCCTTTTTCCACGCTACGTCAATGGAATGCGCAAAATGCGTCGATACGACTACGAAGACATGATCTTGTGGGTCTTGCAAGCTTTTGAAAAACACCCGTCGCTGCTGCGTCGCTACCAGGAACAATATCTATACTTTTTGGTCGATGAATATCAAGATACCAATGGTGCGCAAAACCAAATTTTACAACATTTAATGGATTTTTGGCACTCGCCGAATGTTTTTATTGTCGGTGATGATGACCAATCGGTGTATGAATTTCAAGGCGCACGACTGAAGAATATCAGTGACTTTTACAATCGGTACGAGCAGGATGTAGATGTTGTTTTGCTAAAAAATAATTACCGTTCCACACAACCACTTTTGGATACCGCTTTTAATTTGATTGAGCAAAATGAAAAACGTTTGCTACGACAGTTGGGCGATTTGGGCTTAGAAAAAAAGCTAATTTCGACTTCTTCTAATACTTCTATTCTTCCCCAAATCGTCGAATACCCTAATCGACTACAAGAGGCTGTTGATATTGTCGATCAAATCGAGCAACTGCAACAGCAAGGTTTTCCACTCAACGAAATTGCCGTCATCTACGCCCGACACCGACAAGCAGAAACAATCATTCAGCTTCTAGAAAAAAGAAGAATTCCTTACGATGTCAAACGAAAAGTAAACGCCCTTGACCTTCCCCTAATCACTAATCTCCGTCTATTCCTTCGCTATCTCCAAGCCGAATACATTCGTCCATACAGTGGTGAAGCGGACTTGTTTGCTTTGTTGCATAGCGACTTCTTGCAGATCAATCCGCGCGATTTGGCGACCTTGAGTTTGTATATGGCGCGACAAGAAAAACGATTGTATTGGCGGGATGTCATTCATCAATTAGCAACCGATCAGTTAGAGGTATCCATAGCAAACAAAGCTGCTCTTCAACGTTTCGACGACTTCCTACAACGCGCCTTACAAGACTACCGAAATCTACCACTTCCGATGTTGTTAGAACGGCTATTCAATCGCAGCGGACTCCTCCAATTCATCCTGAAAGCAGACGACAAAGACTGGAAGTTGCAAGTGCTACACACCTTCTTCGATTTTGTCCAACACGAAGCGACGCGCCAACCCAAAATAACCATCAAAAACCTGCTCCAAACCCTCCAAAACATGGAGACTAATCGCATTCGACTAGATGTGAACAAACAAACGATGTCAGAGGATGGTGTTCAGTTGGTAACGGCGCATTCCTCGAAAGGATTAGAGTTTGAAAAGGTCTATATGATTGACTGCGTGAAAGATTATTGGGAAGCGAGTCGTCGGCAAGGGCATTTTAAATTTACGCTGCCCGATACTTTGACCTACTCTGGTGAAGAAGACGCAATGGAAGCGCGACGACGTTTGTTTTATGTCGGCATCACGCGCACGAAACGCGATCTGCACATCTCCTACGCGGTAGTTAATCGAAAAGGCAAAGCCCTACTACGCGCCGTCTTTGTCGATGAATTATTGATGAATCCTAAGTTGGAAGTGGTTGCTAAAAAGATAGAGTCCGAAGCCGTTTTGATGGCGCAAGAACATTTATTGTTAGAAACGATATTGCCTACTGCTCCAAAATTGCCCGCCTATCAAGTGCGCGAACTGCTGCAACAATTTCGCTTGAGCATTTCAAGTATGAATACCTATTTGCGTTGCCCCATCAGTTTTTTCTACGAGTATGTGTTGAATGTACCCACGCTCATGAGCGAAGCCGCTACTTATGGCGAAGCGATGCACCGCGCATTGGAACGATTGTACGCCGACATGTTGGGACGAAAAACAAAGGTCTTTCCAAGCGAACGGCAGTTATTGCGCTCATTTGAGGAGGAATTGAAGAACCTGCAACATCAACTGAGCGATACGGAGTTTCAGCGACGTTTGGAATTGGGGCGCAAAAATCTAAGCTACTTCTATCAACATGTATTATCCACTTTACCCAAAAAAGCACAAGTTGAGTACAAAGTCCGCCACTGCGAAGTAGACGGTATTCCACTCACAGGAACGATTGACTTACTCACTTTCGTAGACACGACCACCGCCAAAATTTTCGACTACAAAACAGGACGTGCTGATGCTAAAAAGCTTCGTCGACCGACAGCGACTTCTCCCTTAGGTGGCAGCTATTATCGACAGCTTGTTTTTTATAAATTACTCTACGAAAATCATCGCGTCATTAGTCATGTCGTTAAAGAAGGCGAAATTCTCTTTTTAGACCCGAATCAGCGGGGCAACTACCTCCGAAAGTCCATTCGCATCACCGCTAAAGATGTCGAACACGTAAAAAATTTGATCCAGCAAACCTATGCCAAAATACAAGCCCAAGACTTTTACGACGGCTGTGGCGAGTCGCATTGTCAGTGGTGTAATTTTGTGCAGCGGAATGAGCTGGTGGATAGTTTGCAGGTAGAGGCGATTGAGTTGTTGGATGATTGATTGTAATCGCTAAACTTGTTTAGCTGATTCTGAACTCACCAAACAAGTTTAGTGGTTAAAAGGGCTGTGGCGAACTGCAATGTCAGTAATGCAATTTGTGCAGCGAAATAAGTTAATAGATGGTTTGAAGGTGAAGGCGATTGAGCCGTCAGATGATGAATCGCAATCGCTAAACTTGTTTAGCTGATTCTGAACTCACCAAACAAGTTTGGCAGTTACAAGGACTGAGGCGAATCGCATTGTCGGTGATATAGTTTTGTGCAGCGAAATAAGTTAATAGATGGTTTGAAGGTGAAGGCGATTGAGCCGT
>CAYLPW010000074.1:0-19768 GCA_964385665.1 uncultured Saprospiraceae bacterium | reverse complement strand
AACTTCAAATGCTACTTCAAAGACAAAATCTGCTTCCTCGCAACGTGCATTTTGTATGATCGCATTGGTAATCATGCATTCAGCAATAGTGCAGTCTTCGGGCGTGACCATCACAGCAGTGCTTTGGCAAGTCGGCTCGTTGGCATCACGGACAAAAATATCGAAAGGTATAGTACTTGTGTTGCCCATCAACGTCACTTCAATAGGTGACGTCATTCCACTTGCTAAAAGCATATTGTCAGAAACACGAACGACTTCGTAGTTACTGCTACCATTTTCCACTTCAAATGTTACCTCAAAAATGAAATCTCCATTTTCGCAGCGGTCGTTTTGGATAGCAACATCGGTAATCATACAAGGCGGTAGACTATTGATTGTACCTTTTGTATTAAAGCCTTCGGTTAACGTCCATGTACCACCGATAAGTTGAATAGCGCTTTGTTCTGGTGTCGCATTTGACTGTTCTACCCCAACATCTATACTTGTCGTTCCTTGTGCGCTACCATTGATGGCAATAAGTGTTCCTTCATAGCTGATAAACTCTATTAGTCCACATGGACCTGATAATGCAATACCATCGTTAGCCCCGTTCTGCAAACTGGTCTCCCAGACATAGTAGCTGCCTGTAACATCTGAACTGATTGTCGTTTGGTCAAGTGTAATATCTCTATACGTCTCGTTGTCACCTCCATCGTACAACTCAATGGTATAGAGTGATAGATCGCTTGGTTGTGGATTTGGAATAAATATTTCTACAAATTCATCGACGTCACTGCTCACGTTGTCATAGTGAAATTCATTGATGCGCGCATCAGCTTGTGTACAGTTGCAGTTTTCGACTTGTATACTTGTGTTTGTACTTTGGCAAGCGGGTTCGTTGGTGTCTCGGACGAATAGTTCAAGTAAATCAGTGCTGGTATTTCCAATAAGTATAACTTCTATTGGGGAAGTTGTTCCACTGGCTAGTACAGTATTGTCGGCGACATTAACGACTTCATAGTCGTCGCTTCCATTCTGAACTTGAAACGTTACTTCAAAAATGAAATCACTGTTGTCGCAACGTCCGTTTTGAGCAGTAGCATCGGTGATGGAACAATCAGGCGTTATACAATCCTGCGGTATGACGCTAATTGGGTCGCTTTGGCAAGTTGGTTCATCAGTATCGCGTACGAATACGTCAAAAACGGTTGTGGAAGTATTATTCGTGAGCGTTACTTCGATGGGTGAAACTGCTCCATTACCCAAAATCTGTCCATCTGAAACACGCACAACTTCATAAGTATCACTTCCGTTTTCCACTTCAAAAGCGACATCGAAAACAAAGTCTGTTCCTTCGCAACGCTCATTTTGAATACTTGTATTGGTAATGTCGCAAGCAGTATTCATCATTGCTGAACATACAGAAATATTGTCCAGCCCAAATTCGTCACGACTGCCACTACCTCCTTCGTCATCTCCTGTCCAACGGAGATAAAAGAAGTTGCCGTCAGCTATAGTGAGTCCTGAAACACTCGTCATTCTTGGAACGGTCACGATACTTGCAGGATCATCTTCTGCTTCTGGAGAGGTATAGTTTAGGACTGGAACATCAATAAATGTACTGTTGTCTGTGGAGTAAGAAAAGTTGAAACTACCGCTTCGATTTTCATTGTTCAGCACTAAGATATCATAGCTTATATCAATATCTGTTAGTGTGCTACCACTTTGATTCTGAATGCGATAGGTAATAGTCCCAGGTGTGAAGTCACTAGCTCCAGGTTGTAGCCAAAGTGCTTTTTCTACTCCATTGTCCAATACATAGATTCCTCCTGGACTTACTCCCCCATTTGTACTTCCTCTAGCAAAATCATTTCCTATTTGTGTACCTCCGAATGCTAAATCACCATCTTGCAAGCCTTCAATCGCCCAACGTTCCGAACACAATTCTCCATTCATCGGATCAGGTACAAAACCTGTTCCTTCAAAATCATCGAAGGTTTCCAACACCATACAGTCCAGCCGAATACTGTCTACTGGACACTGCGCGATTGACGCGAATGAGCAAAAGAGAAAACCAAAACACAACAGTAGAGCTGCTCTCATGAAGACGAGTTTCAGAAAGTGAATAGTTGTTGTAAATCGGTTATTGGTGAAGGGGAATCATCGTGGAGATGTCAGGCATCTGGAAGATGACTGACATCACAGCGTCTTAACGCATTTGTTTGTACGCGTTGATTAAGCCATTCGTCGACCCGTCATGGCTGTCGATTTCCTCGTTCCCTTCCAATTCTGGTAATATCTGCTTCGCCAGTTGTTTGCCCAATTCTACCCCCCATTGATCAAAGCTGTAAATATTCCAAATGATACCTTGTATAAAGATTTTATGCTCGTACAACGCAATCAAACTACCTAGCACACGTGGCGTCAGTTTTTTGACTAAAATAGAGTTACTAGGGCGATTGCCAGAAAAGACTTTGTAGGCTAAGACCCGATCAATTTCTTCTTGTGACTTGCCTTCGAGTTCGGCAAGAACCTCTTCTTCGGTTTTACCCATCATCAACGCCTCTGTCTGCGCGAAAAAGTTAGCGATCAGTTTTTGGTGATGATCGCCAAGGTCATTCTGCGATTGGGCGTGCGCGATGAAGTCACAAGGGATTAATTTTGTGCCTTGGTGAATCAATTGATAGAAAGCATGTTGACCATTCGTGCCAGGTTCGCCCCAAACGATAGGTCCTGTTTCATAAGTAACTGGGTTGCCGTTGCGGTCAACTGATTTCCCATTGCTCTCCATATTACCTTGTTGGAAGTAGGCTGGAAAGCGGTGTAAGTATTGATCGTAAGGTAAAATGGCTTCTGTTTCTGCGCCGAAGAAATTGTTGTACCAAATGCCGATGAGCGCTAGAGTAGCTGGCAGGTTTTCTTCGATGGGTGCCGTTCGAAAATGCTCATCCATTGCGTGAAAACCATCTAATAGTTCTTCAAAATGATCGTAGCCAATGGTAGCAGCAATGGACAGACCAATTGCCGATGTCAAGGAGTAGCGACCGCCGACCCAATCCCAAAATCCAAAGATGTTCTCTTCTTCAATTCCAAATTTTGCCGCACCTTCGATGTTCGTCGATAAAGCGACGAAGTGTTTGGCAATATCTTTTTCTTCGCCACTTTTCAAAAACCAATCGCGCGCTGAAAAGGCGTTCGTCATCGTCTCTTGTGTCGTGAAGGTTTTAGAAGCGATCATAAAAAGCGTCGTCTCTGGATCGCACTGCTTCAAGGTTTCTACCAAATGAGTCGCATCGACATTGGAGACGTAATGCGGTGTCATTCCTTCTTGCCAATACGATTTCAAGGCTTCCGTCACCATCACCGGTCCTAGATCCGAACCACCAATCCCAATATTCACAATGTCAGTGATGCGCTTTCCACTGTAGCCTTTCCATTCCCCAGACAATAGTCGATTAGCGAAGCTTTTCATGCGCCCCAGTACCTCATTGACTACTTTATTGACATCCTCACCGTCTTCTTCGATGCGTCGTCCACCTCGATTGCGTAAGGCGACGTGCAAGACTGCTCGGTCTTCCGTTGCATTGATGCGTGCGCCCTCAAATAGCTGCTGAATGGCTTTTTCGACGCCTGTTTCTTTCGCTAACTGTCGTAGCAGATCCAGTGTTTCGGCGGTGATTCTATTTTTAGAATAGTCGACGAGTATATCTTCAAACTGTGTCGAAAACTGCTCAAATCGCTCTTTGTTACTGGCAAACAAATCGCGCATATGCACGGATTCTATTTGTTTGAAATGTGTATCCAAAGCTTGCCAGGCTTTCGTTTTCGTTGGATTGTGTGTGGATAGGGCGGACGTATTCATAACCATCAATTTTTTGATAAATGATGGCGTGAAGGTAGGGAATTTTGAGCGGGATTCGGATAAGGGTTGATATGAAGATTAGACAGTATTGTTGTAGATGCGCACGAATTTCGGATGTGTTGGTCTTTACCGGATAAATTGTGCGAGTTCAATCTCCTAAGGTCTCCATCGAACACAAACTAATATTACTCATCATTTGTGTTCTTTCCCTAGCATGCTATCTGAGAATTCGATTCAAAAAAAAGACCGTCACCTCTCAGCAACGGTCTCCATCAATAAACGAATCCATTCGCTTAACTCTTCACTTCCTCCACATGCCCATTCAGCTCTGCTTTTGGCTGACCGTTGTTAGAGGAAGGCTGCTGATTCACCAAGGCATCTGGCAGCGCCATACCGCTTTGGTTGAGAAAGTCGTTCAATTGGGGCATCATGCCGTACAGTCCTTGCACGAAGTTGCCGACACCTTGTCCGCTACCATTGTCATAGACCACGACTTTTTCGATAGCTAAATCTTTGATCGCACTCGTTTGGATAGTCGCCAATTCCGTCAGTTTATCCAACATCAAGTAGGAGATCGCACTCTGACTGTCGCCACCTGCTGCTTGGACGAGTCGCTCGAATCCTTCGGCTTGTTTCTTCAATAGTTCTTCCATCCCTCTCGCTTGTGCTTGCAGACGTGCTAGTTCAGCGTCAGCGTCTCCTCTGGCGATTTCGCGGATACGTTCTGCTTCTGCTTGCGCAGCAATGACCGCTTTTTGTCGATCAATGTCGGCGTTCACGACCTGATCGGCTTCCATCTCTGCTTTCATTCTAGCTGCACGTGCGCGTTCTGCTTCCTCCTCTGCTTTATACGCTTCTTGTAAGGCTTTGGCTTGAGCGACTTTACGTGCAGCTGTCGCTCGACGCTCACTTTCTGCTATCGCGACATCTCGTGCCGCATCTGATTCTGCTATCTTAATGGCACTAGTGTTCTTTCCTTCTGTGGCTGAGGCATTCGCAATCGCTTCCCCAATTTCTGCTTGTGAATTGGCTTCGGCAACCGCAATGCGCTGACGTTGTGTCGCTTCGGCTTCCCCGACAGAGGCTAAAGAGTTGGCAGCAGCGACTTGGATACGTTGTTTTTGAGTGGCTTCTGCTTCTCCAATGTCTGCACGGCTATTCGCATCCGCTACTTTAATCCGTTGATCTTGTACCGCTTCCGATTCACCAATTGCACCAGTACGGCGTTCGTTCGCTACTTTGACTTTCGCATCGTTGATGGCTTTGGCAGCTGCTTCTTGTCCGAGCGCTTTGATGTAACCAGATTCATCTTGAATGTCGGTCACGTTGACGTTGATGAGTTCTAGACCAATTTTGTGCAACTCGTCACCCACATTGCTATAGACACTATCCACGAATTTATCGCGGTCGGTATTCAATTCTTCAATGTCCATATTAGCAATTACCAAACGCATTTGCCCCATGATAATGTCATGGCTCAAGCTGCTGATTTGTGGACGCTCTAAGGCTAACAAACGTTCCGCAGCGTGTACCATCAAATGGGGTTTGTTGCTGACCCCTACCGTAAACTGAGCAGGGACAGACACACGGATATTCTGCTTGGAAAGCGCATCTTGCAAATTGACATCAATACTGAGTGGTGTCAAATCTAGGTACTCGTATGCTTGAATGACGGGCCAGACGAAAGTCGCGCCACCAGCGTAGCATTTGGCGGATTGTCCGTCTCCAGTACGTCCGTAGACGACTAATATTTTGTCGGAAGGACAGCGTTTGTATCGGCTGACGAAGAACATCCCGAATAGGAAAAGGATGAAGATAATCCCGCCAATGATAATAAGGGTTTCTAGTCCCATAGTTTAGTTTGTTTTGAGTTGTGAATAATTCGATGTTGTATTTTTTCAGGTTCTAGGTTTACTAAACTTTCAAAGTTTAGTAAACCTAGAACCTACCTAGCACGCTAAGCACTCACCACAATGGCATACTCTTCTTCTATATCGACCACTAACACTTCTGTTCCAGTTGGCAGCAATTGTTTATCAGCACTTCGTGCTTTGAATTCGCGCATTACTCCTTTCACGTCTACATGTACGAGTCCTTCTCCATCAGGCGGAATGCGCAGATAGACTTTACCACTTCTAGAAATGGCTTCGTGCAGTTCCCAGTTGGTATTTTCTTGTTGACGCAGTAGAAAACGTAGAAAAGCTCCTAACAAATAGGTCATCAAGGCACCAACCACCACACCCAGAACGACCGTTTGCCAAGTCGGCAGTGCGGCACGTAAACCTAGTAGCATCGCTCCACTACCTGCTGCCAGAAAAGCTAACAAACCCTTCACCCAACCTACACCACCTGTATCGACATCGGGCGCATCCATATCCATATCTAGGTCTAGTCCTGTAAAGACGGCTAAAGACAATAATATCATGAGTAAGCCACCGCTTACGCCGCCAATAATTTGGAGAATTTCGATGATGGTCATATGTGATCTATCTATTTTATTTCCGATGGCTGATTGGAATAGTCTAAAAGTACAAAAAGTAAAGGGGAGGAGCTATTTTTGTCGATAAGGCTGTTTTTAAGTTCGACGAACGATAGGTTTTGATAGGGTAAGTTGTCTTATTGTGACAGTTGAAAGTTATCGAATAGGACAATGCTCGACTAGATGTGAAAATGAAGATTATCTTTGTTCCTATGGCATTTCTAAAATTACGTGTGGCTTCTCGTATCCGTAGTTTGTTCTTCGGCGGTTTTGGTATCCTGACTACCGTCCGATTAGCGATTTACTTAGCGTTGTTCTCTCTATTGATTGGCACAGTGGGCTTTATGGTGATTGAAGGCTATACAGCGATAGAAGCCTTGTACATGACGGTTATCACGATCTCAACAGTCGGGTTCACAGAGGTAGAACCGCTGAGTGGAGTAGGGCGGCTGTTTACCTCGTTTTATATTCTGCTCAATGTCGGTATCTTCGCTTATGTGCTATACGCCTTTACGGATTATGTTATTGAAGGAAAACTATTTGAGAAAATGCATACAAGAGCCATTCAAGATCGAATTGAAGAACTGGAAGATCATGTCATTATTTGTGGATTTGGTCGATATGGGGAAGAGGTAAGCGATAACCTTCATGTAGATGGGTTGTCTTATGTGGTCATTGATTGGGAACAAAGTGCACTGGATAAGCTACTCAAGAAACATCGAGACGCACTCTACGTGAAAGGGGATGCTTCACAAGATGATGTGTTGGAGCAAGCAGGTATTTTAAGATCAAAAACGATTATTTGTGCATTACCTGACGATACGGACAATGTATTCACCGTACTGACCGCCCGACAGCTCAATCCCGAAATGAATATCATTAGTAGAGCAGCCGATCCTCGCTCGAAACGAAAACTAAAGTTGGCAGGCGCGAACCATACGATCATGCCAGAGCAGATTGGCGGCTTCTACATGGCTGCATTAGTGACGAAACCTGGTGCGGTCGAGTTTTTCTCTTTTGTAACCAATGAGTATGAATCAGATATTGGTTTTGAAGAAATTCGATTCGATGATGTACCAGTCGAGTGCCAATGCAAAACGATCCAACAGCTACAAATTCGAGAAGCAACGGGCTGCAATGTGATTGGATATAAGTCGCCCAATAGTCGATACATCATCAATCCAGGGGAAGAGACACCACTGTTAATGGGGTCTAGTTTCATTGTATTAGGAAATGATGAACAACTAAAACGTTTATCTCCACACTGGAAACAAATGGCTGCTGAAATTCAAAAAGAACATGCTAAAAGTTAAATCAACTCGTATTCGTCCGCTGACTGCACCACCAACGATTGCCGACATTCAGCAACGTCATGAAGCCATTGCGCCCTATATTCACCGTACGCCGATATTGACCTCACAAAGCATCAATGAGATCAGCGGTGCGGAACTGTACTTCAAATGCGAAAATTTCCAGAAAATAGGGGCGTTCAAAATGCGTGGTGGCATTAGTGCGGCTTTGACATTGTCTAAAGAAGAAATGGGGAAAGGTCTAGCCACTCATTCTTCTGGCAATCACGCGCAAGCGATCGCCATGGCAGCCAAACAACTTGGTGTGCCAGCTTACATCGTAATGCCTAGCAATGCTCCAAAAGTTAAAGTGAAAGCAGTAAAAGGTTACGGTGCAGAAGTGACGTTTTCTGAACCAACGCAAGCTTCGAGAGAAAGCACGCTAGAAAAAATTATCGCTAAAAACGGCGCACATTTTATTCATCCTTATGACAACTACGATGTCATCTGTGGACAAGCTACTTGTGCAAAGGAATTGATTGAAGATGTACCTGTCATTTTGGACGCCATCATTGCACCGATTGGTGGCGGTGGTTTGATGTCAGGCACTTGTCTAGCCACCACTTATTTTTCTCAAAAAACAAAGCTCTACGGCGGAGAACCTAAAGCGGTAGACGACGCTTTTCGTTCCCTAAAAAGTGGGACGCTCCAGAAAAATGAAACGACTGATACAGTAGCGGATGGTTTGAAGACAAATCTATCCGACAAGACGTTTTCCATTATCAAAAAGTACCTAACAGAAGCTTTTACAGTAGAAGAGGAAGAAATTGTCGCTGCCATGCGCATGATTTGGGAACGCATGAAAATTATTATTGAGCCTTCTTGCGCTGTTCCGTTGGCAGTCATCCTAAAACAGCCCGAAATTTTTGAAGCAAAAAAGGTAGGCGTCATCTTAACTGGCGGAAATGTGGACTTAGAGCAGCTACCGTTCACCAAACACTAGGGACTTCCTACCACATCGTCAATCAAAGTTCTCGCTACCTAAAGTGGACTTTCCTACTATGTGCTACACGCCTATCTTTGCATCGTGTAGTTTTCTCATAGTATGTTAGTCGCTCCTATCGTCTGAATCGTCAGAAGGTAGGAGTTTTTTATTTTCGACAAAATTGATCGCCTCTTAAGCGGAAGAATAGGCGAATATTAAAAAAGAGAAAGCCGCCAGACCTTCTCTTTAAAAAAATTGGGTAAAAATTAATTTTTTGACTGGGTACTTTCGCTAATAGATGATACACTGTGAAACAAGTCTCACATCTTATATCTCAAAGCGAAGCGATCTCATATCTAAACCCCTACTTCTCAGTCACCAACGTCACATTCAAATCGAAATTATCGTAGATTGCTTTGTCGCCTAAGTTGTCAAAGAATGTGCCTGAGCCATACTTCACATCATATTCGGAACGGTCAATTTCAATTTCTGCATCGGCAGTGATGATGCCATCTGTTTCTTTTGTTGTCGTGATAAATTTGATCGGTTTTGTAGTTTCTTTGATGGTCAAGTCTCCTGTCACTTTGTAGCGATTTGTTCCTTGTGGAGAAACGCTAGTGATGACAAACTTAGCCGTTGGGTGATTAGCTACGCCGAAGAAGTCATCTGATTTCAAATGGCCTAACAGTTTTTCTGCTGATCCACCTTTCAAATCGGTCACTTTCATCGTCGTCATGTCAATCTCAAATGAGCCACCTGTCAGTAAGCCATCTGTATATTCTAGATCACCACCGTTCAAGTCAATCGTGCCTTCATGACCACCAGCTACCTTATAGCCTTTCCAGATGATGGTACTTTCATTCGTATCTACGCTGTAATTGATAACTTCTTGAGCGACGAATGCGCTAGTGCCTATCAATAAAATGATAAGAGCTGAAAATCCTAAAATGCGTTGCATGAGTTTGTAGTTTAGTTATTATTACAATTAATGTTTATACATCTAATTAATGAAAAAAATAGATTTTTGTTGTAAGCTGTGTGGGTTCAATGATACAATTAACACTTATGAAAGTTTTACCTTAGAGTAAAGCCTTCATCTCCATGCACAGAGCAACTCTACTCGCGCATCTGATCCAGCACCTGATTCACTTGGACTGCTTCCGCTTCTGGAATCCCTTCAAACAATTCGTTCATCATCGCTTCCAATGCCTGTGAAGCTTGATCGACCATCTCCAGACCTAAATCGGTAATGACAATGTCTACACGCCGACGATCTTCTGAGCATTCTGTGCGCTTCACATATCCTTTTTGACGCAATTTCTCCACCAAACGAGACGCATTCGACATCTTATCAATCATCCGCGTTGTCAATGTTTTGACAGTGGCGGGTTTAGGATATTGTCCTCTCAAAATGCGTAGAATGTTAAACTGCTGCCACGAGATTTTATACGGCTTTAAGAGTTGAGTTGTCCGCTGATTGATCCACGCAGCGGTGAATAAAATATTGATATTCATCTTATGGAACTCACTCGGAAAACTCGTCTGCTGTATTTCTTCTTCGATGCGCAATTGAAAGTGATTTTAATACATTTGTAATTAATACATTGCAAATATATGTCATTACATCTAATTTTGCAAGAGGGGAGGGAAGATTTTGTATTCACCTCCAAAGTACACGTTAGAAGTGTATCAAAACTAGATTGGGGTATTAGCTAGACTCGACTATTGTTATCTTGTAACTATTCAGCCTATTGAAAATAGACGACATCTTTCCACGCGCGATCCACCCAAAAGGTGGTTTGGAACTATTTTGACTATTTTTCTCTAGCTGATCTTCTAATTCCTGTGTCCGCTGTGCTTGTGTAGAAAGTCTTTGTTCAAAATATGACACCACCAACCTAACTATTTCTTGTATAGCCGAAGGGAGTTGATTAATCGTATGTTGAAGTGAACTTGGTAATATGCCCAAAAAATAATTATTCCTAGTCAATTCTTTCACTTTCTCCCAGAAAAACTAAAACAATTCTTGAATTTTCATCCCTTTTTTGGGTAGCCTGAATAGTTACCAATGAGCAATGATTTCAAGCTAAAAGCTAAAAGCTACAAATAGCCTTGCGCTTGCAACTGAAACAACTCCGCGTACTTCCCTTCTTTCGTCAACAGTTCTTCATGCGTTCCATACTCCAATCGTTGTCCTTGCTCTAAAAAAAGAATTCGATCTGCCATACGAACGGTCGAGAAACGGTGCGAAATGAGGACTGCCATTTTATCTTCGATGAGTTCGGTGAAGCGGACAAATACTTCATGTTCTGCGCGAGCATCTAGGGCAGAAGTGGGTTCGTCCAAGATGTAGAGTTGTGCGTCGCGCATGTAAGCACGAGCCAGCGCAATTTTCTGCCATTGACCGCCAGAGAGTTCTAGTCCGTCTTTAAATAGTTTTCCCAATCGCTGATCAAAACCATCTGGTAAAATATCGACAACTGTGTTTGCTAGACTTTTTTGTGCCGCATCTTCAATTCGAACACGATTTTCGATCTCGGCGATGCTGCCTACTGCAATGTTATCTGCCACTTTAAACTGATAGCGGTTGTAGTCTTGAAAAATGACGCCAATATTGTCGCGCAAGTCTGCTAAGTCGTATTGTCGCACATCGACGCCGTCCAGCAAGATGCGTCCCTCTGTTGGTTCGTAAAGCCGCGCCAACAATTTTACCAAAGTCGTCTTTCCAGCTCCATTTTCTCCTACTAGTGCTAGCTTTTCACCCGTTGGTAGATGAAATGACAAATTCCGAATTGCCCAGCGTTCGCTATTTGGATACTTAAAGCTAACATTTTCAAAAGTAAAACCTTTTTGAATCGGTTGAGGAACAGCCATCGCTCCTTCCAGCGAACGAATGCTAGGTTGAATTTTAAAAAAGTCAAACAAATCTTGTAAGTACAAGGCACTATTGGCAATCTGCGAAAAGCGATTCATGATTTGCTGCAAGTTACTACTCATTCCTTTGAATGCCCCTGCCAAAAAGGTCAGTGTACCTAGCGTGATAATGCCAGCCACTGCTTGCAAAATAATGAATACATACGCGCCATAATAAGCTAGCGTACCTATAGTCGACAAGGCACTTCCGACTAAAGCGCGATTCACCGCAATCTTCTTATTCGCGTGATAGTAACTATCGGAAAGTGTCTCGAAACGACTGGTCAAAAAGTCTGCCAAGCCAAATATTTTGACTTCTTTAGCCGTCGTGTCACTAGCTCCAATGTAGCGCAGATAGTCCAGTTGGCGGCGTTCTGGTGTCCAGTTGCGTGTCAAAGAGTAAGTACGGTGATTAAAATGTGTTTCGCCCAAAAAGGAAGGAATGATAGCGATAAAAAGAATGATAATGAGCCAAGGATTGAAGGCGATGAGACCGATACCTAGCGAAATAACCGTAATAAACGACTGCAACTGCGTCAGGACTTGCGACATCAACACGGTGCGTCCAGTTGTTTGTCGGCGGGCGCGTTCTAGTTTATCGTAAAATTCAGCATCTTCAAACTGGTACAAGTCCATTTTAGCAGCATGCTTAATGATTTCCGTAGATGTTTTATTCGCAAATAAATCGCCTAATAGTCCGTCGACCAGCGTAATTGTTCGATTCAGGAGCTCTGACAAAACCGCCAAACCTAACTCAATACCGACCATTGTCCACAAGTATTCCTGATTGTCGCCACCCGTTTCACTTAACCGAATGATTTCATCAATAATTTCTTTCCCGACTGCCAACATGGCAACAGGAACGAGTGATTTGATGAGTCGCAAACCTACGTTGAGCAATGCCATACGCGGACTGGCTTGCCAGATGAGTCGGAAAAAAGCTGGAAGGTTGCGCAGTGCGCTGAATTGTTCTCGAAGGGAAAGTTTCTCCTGCTTCGGGTCTCTTTTTCTTGCCATTAAATGTGTTCTATAAATTTATGCCACAGAAGAGAACTGATGGAAGGAGACAAAAGTTGAGGTCACCCAAAATAGTGATTATCAAAGGTAAATGGATGCTATTTGATATACTACTGCCGAGATGTTCACGCTCAGCCGTTGCCTACCCAATAGCGATTAGAGATGGCTTATTAACTCACTTTTCCACTTGCTTGCAACTGCTCCACCGTCGCTTCTTCACTACCTCCCAATGGTTCCAACGTAATATTAATAGATTCGGCACGAGCTACAAAGTCCATTTTTTGAATAACACCAGGCGTCAAATCAACAACACCCATATTGACCATGTGTCCCTCTACATCCGCCCACACTTGGTACTGCATTTTGTCAGGTGGTGCAGGTAAATCGATGTCTTGCAAGAGAACTTCTTCTCGGTTGGGATTGTAATGGACAATGGCAAAAATAGCAGACGCGTTGCTTGGTGCAGCGGCATTGAGGACAACTGCTTTTGTGGAAGCAGCGACTAACAAATCGCGTTCACTTTGTGCTACGGCTAAATCTTGTTGACAACTGGCTTGTAGGTCTTGATGCCGACGATCTAGACTCGTATATTGGGAAGATAAATTTTGGTAGCGAAGAAAAAAGGAGAAACAAAAAATAACCAACCCTATAGCTGCCGCCGCTGCCAAAATGGGCATTGGACTAAAGTTGAAGGCATTATTTTTAACGTCTTTTTCGGGAACAGGGGGCTGATCGACGGAGTCTAATACTTGGTCTCGAAGATGAGCAGGTGGCGGAATACTGTTCTCTTGCAGCACCATTTCCATAACCCCTTCTATCTCGCGCACATATTGTTTGAGCTCAGGGTATAGTTCCATATAAGCCTCTGCTTGTTCTATCTCTTCTTCATCCAACAAACCCAATACATACTGCTCTAGCAGCCCCGATTTACGTATCTTATCTATATTATTCATACAATTTTTGGTCTTATTTACATCGGTAAGAATAGCTTACCTACCTCATGACACTCTCAAGACCAGCCGCTTGCTACTAAGCAGGTCAAGATAGTGATCAACTTCTCATAATCAAAAAGTTTCCGCAATTGTCGTAGGGCAATGCGAAGCCTCGACTTCACTGTACCCAAAGGAATATTTAGGTGATCTTCAATTTCTTTTTGGGTATACCCTTGAAAATAAGCTAGTTCGATGATGACACTATACTTATCATCCAGTTGAGCTACTAACCCCTTTAGACCAATCTTGTTCACATTAGTATGTTGTAAGAAGGTTTTATCCGTCTCTTCGTCCATTATGGGTTGGAGCGATTTTTGTTGGCGATTAGATTTTGACTGTAAGGCGTTCAAAGCTGTGTTGCGAGCGATGCGTGCCATCCAAGTGAACAAACTACCTTTGTCAGCATCGTACCGATCCGCATATCGCCACACTTTCACAAACGTCTCTTGGAGTAAGTCCTGTGCCATTCCCTCCTCTTTGGTGAGACGCAGCAGCAAACCATACAGCGCCCCACTATATTGGTCGTACAATAGGGCGATAGCTTCCTTGTCTTTCGCTTGCAGTTTATCAATGATATGTTGCTGATCAGGAATCACTCGATGGATTGATAATTAAAAATAGCTTCAACAAAGTCAAAATAATTATAGGTACAAAAATTCTAAGTCTAACGGAATAGGGTTTAGAAGGTTCAACAAAAATAAAGTTAGCAGTACGTGATCCAAGCAGGTCTGTTTTCGGTAACTCTAATTGACGGCGTCGTTATTCTTAATTTTTACTTTCAATAAGAAATATACTTCCGACTACTAGCTATCAAAATGAAGGCATCCAGTATTTAGGATACATCCGATATGTGTCATGCTACAGTGACTAATGATAGATAGAGGAAGGAGGGTATGTTTCATCATTTTCCATTAAAAAAGAAATTATCATGAAAAACGTATTTGCTATTTTATTGATTTTTTGCGTGAGCGCCGTCCAAGCACAATGCCATAGTAAAAAAAATAAAACTGTCAGAACTGCCAGTTATCAGCACAGCTATCAAGCAGATGATATTGTTGATGTAGCAGCAGGAAATGACGATTTTAGTACATTAGTTGCAGCAGTAAAAGCCGCCGACTTAGTAGAAACCCTACAAAGCAGTGGCCCATTCACCGTCTTCGCACCTGATAACGCAGCCTTTGCCAAGTTGCCCGATGGTACGCTGAATTCATTGTTAGAGCCAAGCAACAAAAAGTTACTGACTACTATATTGACCTATCACGTCATCGCCGGACAGTTTAGTGCCTCGGACTTGATCGGGGCGATCAAAGTCGGTGGTGGTGAAGCGGTACTCAAGACGGTACAAGGTGGAGCACTAACGGCACGCCTCAATGGTGATGTAGTATTATTAATTGACGAAAAAGGAGGAAAGTCAGCCATAAAAACGACCGATATAAATGCCGACAACGGAGTCATTCATGTCATTGATACCGTTGTTCTTCCTAACTAACTGTAAAAGAAAAATCACCTGATAGTTTGCGTCCGCGATGGACAAACAAATCCACATTGGGGCGAGTGACGAAAGTTGCTCGCCTTTTTTATTGAACTGAAATGGACTTTGGTAGTTATAGGCATCAATTGAACTCGACAAATTATGTCTTATAAAAAATTACGCCTGTTACTAGGCGACCAGTTAAACCACCAACATTCCTGGTTTGAGCAGAAAGACCCAGAGACACTTTACGTCCTCATGGAAATGCTATCGGAGACGAACTATGTGGCACACCATATTCAAAAAGTGGTCGGCTTCTTTTTGGCGATGCGGCAGTTTGCTAAAGAACTCAAAGCAGAAGGGCATAAAGTGCTTTATTGGCAGCTAGATGAAGAAAAAAACAAACAGTCTATTCCTGACAACATCAAATACTTAGTAGATGAGTTTGGGATAGAAAGCTTTGAATATCTATTACCCGATGAGTATCGCTTGGATGAGCAGTTAAAAGCAGTAGCGGCTGATTTGGATATTCCTGTCAGTGCGTACGATACCGAACACTTTTTAGGAAAACGCGAAGCGGTAGAAGAGTTCTTTGAAGGCAAAAAACGCTACACGATGGAATATTTCTATCGACGAATGCGTGCTGACTACGACTTGTTGATGGAAGCTGACGGCAAAACACCACTGACGGGACAGTGGAACTACGACCATAGTAATCGCAAAAAATACCCAAAAAAAATCGAAGTACCAGACACCAAGCGATTTGAGCGCGACGCCACAGAAGTTGTTGAACTGATTAAGTCATTTAATATTGAAACCATTGGTCGCATCCCCGACAATATCTTCGACTACCCAATCTCGCGCACTGAAGGCTTGCAAGCGTTAGAGGATTTCAATACAAGTCGATTAATTCATTTTGGCGACTATCAAGACGCCATGTCTGAAGAAGAACGGTTGGGCTATCATTCTCGCATTTCTTTTGCACTAAATACCAAATTAATAACGCCTTTAGAAGTCGTGCAGTCCAGTATTGCTCATTGGCATCAGCATAGCGATGAAATTGATATTTCACAGATAGAAGGTTTCGTTCGTCAGATAGTCGGTTGGCGCGAGTATATGCGTGGGATGTATTGGCTACAAATGCCAGAGCTAGAGGAGAAAAACTATTTCAATCATCAGGCAAAACTGCCCAGCTACTATTGGGATGGCGAAACAAAGATGAATTGTATGTCAAATGCAATCAATCAAAGTTTAGATTTAGCATATGCCCACCACATACAGCGACTGATGGTGACGGGAAATTTCGCGCTATTATTAGGCGTACATCCCGATGAGGTTGATGCTTGGTATTTAGGTATTTATATTGACGCTATTCAGTGGGTCGAGATTACGAATACGCGCTGCATGAGTCAGTTCGCAGATGGCGGAAAAGTAGCAACAAAGCCCTATGTATCTAGTGCCAACTACATCCACAAAATGAGTGATTATTGTAAAAATTGCTATTACGATCGCAACAAGAAATACGGAGACAAAGCTTGTCCATTTAATAGCCTGTTTTGGGACTTTTATGACCGAAATGCCAAGCAACTTTCCCATATCGGACGCATCAATATGATGATGGGAACGTGGAATAAAATGGATGGCGAGGAACGCGAAAAAATTCTGGCACAGGCAGCGGAGTACAAAGCACAGGCAGATGAGTTATGATATCTTAGTTGACAGAAGAAATCAAGTATAAGATACGTCTGAGGCACACCTATTTTTTATTCGTGCTAACTTATCAGTTTATAGAATGCTTTCTGTTTTTGTGTTTGCTTCAATCTGCTATCTTTGCGCCTTTCTACTTAGACGTTATCTATTTGACAATGAATGTTAAAAGGATTTCGATAAATATATTTATTTTATTTACCGAAAGTGAAGCATTTTTAACAAATTCCTCTGTCTACTCTAGAGATGGTTTACTAATTACGTGACTGTATATAGTCTACTATCTAACGTCTAGCATCTAATGTCTAAAAGTGTCTAAAAGAAGTACAAATTAAAGATATATGTTACGAACGCACACCTGCGGAGAGCTACGACTAGAACACGTTGGCGAAGAAGTGACCCTCACTGGATGGGTACAAAGCAATCGAAATTTTGGCGCACTGACATTCATAGATGTTCGTGATCGCTATGGCATCACGCAATTGGTGTTTAATGAAGACGGCGATGCTGATTTGAGCGCGAAAGCACAAAAACTAGGGCGTGAGTTTGTGGTGCAAGCCAAAGGTGTAGTGCGCGAACGGAGCAATAAAAATCCTGACCGCGCAACAGGCGACATTGAAATAGACGTGCGCGAGATGGAGCTATTAAATAGCTCTAAAACGCCTCCTTTTACAATAGAAGCAGAGACAGATGGCGGCGAAGATTTGCGGATGAAATATCGCTATCTAGACTTGCGAAGAACGCCTATTCAGGAAAATATCATTTTTAGAAGCAAACTGGCAATCGAGACGCGCAAGTACTTAGCTGACTTAGAGTTTGTAGAAGTCGAAACGCCAGTTTTGATCAAAAGCACACCAGAAGGCGCACGTGATTTTGTCGTACCGAGTCGGATGAATCCAGGACAATTCTATGCGCTGCCGCAATCGCCACAGACGTTCAAACAGTTGCTGATGGTTTCTGGATTGGATCGCTATTTTCAGATTGTAAAGTGCTTCCGTGACGAAGATTTACGTGCCGACCGCCAGCCAGAATTTACGCAGATAGACTGCGAAATGGCGTTCGTGACGCAGGAGTCGATCTTGAATACCTTTGAAGGTCTGACGAAGTACTTGTTCAAGACTTTGAAAGACATTGAGTTGCCAGACTTTCCAAGAATGACTTACGACGATGCTTTGCGTTTGTATGGTTCAGATAAACCAGATTTGCGCTTCGATATGCCATTTGTGGATTTTACAGAATTGGCACAACATAAAGGCTTTGCTGTCTTTGATAAGGCGGAACTTGTCATCGGCATTAAAGCAGACGGACAAGCTGACAACTACTCCAACAAAGACATCAAAAAACTAACCGAATGGATGCAGCGCCCTCAAATCGGGGCGAAAGGATTAGTCTATGTGAAATACAATGAAGACGGCAGCATCAAGTCTTCAGTCGGCAAATTCTTTGACGATGAACAACTCAAAACATGGCTAGAGTTGGCAGCAGCGCAACCTGGTGATATGCTACTGTTACTATCTGGCGAAACCGATGCGACACGCAAGCAACTAAGTGAGTTACGCCTAGAAATGGGTACGCGCATGGAGTTGCGCAAAGAAGGGGATTTCAAGCCACTTTGGGTGGTCGATTTTCCACTATTAGAATGGGACGAAGACAGCGAACGTTTCCATGCGATGCACCATCCATTTACTTCTCCGAAGAAAGATGATGTAGAGCGAATGCTAAACGGCGACCACGAAACCATGAAAGCTCTACGCGCCGATGCTTACGATTTAGTCATCAATGGCGCCGAAATTGGTGGTGGTTCTATTCGTATCCATGACCGAGAACTACAGTCGCGTAACTTTAAGTTATTAGGCTTCACGCCAGAAGAAGCGGAAGCACAATTTGGTTTCCTATTGGGTGCATTCGAGTATGGCGCACCTCCACACGGCGGTATCGCGTTTGGATTTGATCGTCTGTGTGCCGTGATGAATGGGCAGCATTCGATTCGTGATTTCATTGCTTTCCCAAAAAATAATCAAGGTCGGGACGTGATGATTGATGCGCCAAGTCCAGTCGATGAGACACAGTTGGAAGAGTTGCATTTGGCGTTGAATATGAAGGAAAAGAAGTAGTGATATTAGTTCTTCTCTGTTGGAAGTCACCCTGTGAACGTTCAGTTTAGATTAGGAGACTTACTTTAAGTATTTGTTCCAAGTTTGATAATTCGCAGGGTGACCTGTTGTTGCTGAACTACACACGTAGATGGCTGTTACCTCACCAAATCATTCTCTATGCAACAATGTGTCACAATCTCGCTATTCCGTTATGAAGGGATTCGACAGCAATGGTGGGCGTTCACACAAATGCAACTGGCATATCCAAAACTGAAAGGTAGCCCTGGTTTACAATTTTACCGAATGCTAGGCACGGGCGGTGATCGTGGTTTTAGCATTTTCCCCAATTTTAACGTCTATGGATTGCTAGCGGTTTGGGACAAAGAGGCGGACGCGAAAGCCTTTTTTAAGCAAAACAAAGCCTTTCAACAATTCTGCCACCGAAGTGAAGATCAATGGACGGTCTACTTGAAAACCGTAAAAGCACACGGCGAATGGTCAGGACAATCGCCTTTTGAAGAAACAGCTACTTACAATCCAAAAGCCTTGGTTGGTGTACTAACTCGCGCAACAATTAAAGCAAAATATCTCCATAAATTTTGGCAATACGTACCACAAGTGAGCGCATCCATTCACGATAAAAAAGGATTATTGTTCTCGGTTGGAGTAGGGGAGTTGCCACTGATTCAGCAAGCCACGTTTTCGCTATGGGAAAGCAGCGAACTGATGATGCAGTATGCCTACACGAGTGAATACCATAAAGAAGTCGTCCAAAAAACACGGGAACTCGGTTGGTACAAAGAAGAACTATTTGCGCGATTTATGCCGTACAAAAGTGAAGGAAGCTGGGAAGGAAAAGACATACTCGCTCCTTTTCTATCCACCTCCGTTTAGTAGAATAAAATAGTTTGCGAAGCTTGCGAAAAAGCCATTGGGGGCAGTAAGGAACGGTACACAAATAACTTTACATTTTGACCT
>CAYLPW010000073.1:0-19826 GCA_964385665.1 uncultured Saprospiraceae bacterium | reverse complement strand
ACTTTTGGACTGAGCAAACGATCTATTTCATCTGCCGCTAAGGTCGTATTCCAAAACCGTTCCCCCCGTTTCTGCTCCTCTTTCTGCTGTCCGCCTTCCAGCACCGCATCTTTATACGCCCAAGCTAAATGCACTTCCTTCCGTTCTTTTAAATACTGCTGTCCATCAGACAGACCGATCTTGTTTTTAAAAGCGGTATAACTATTGGACAGAAAAGATTGATGGTTGATGAATTGCTGAAAACGCCGTTGATTGAATATCTGAATGGCACCGACCGACTTGAAAAAACGTTCTCTCGTCCATTCATCTGACCATAGCGATTGGAGTAGCTTTTCATCCAATTGAAAGGCAGCTTCTAGGACTCTATTTTTGAGCAACTGATCGTTAGCGACAAAGCGATTATCTTGTGCGAGTAGTTGATGAATGCGTTCGGTAACTGTCATGGCGCAAAGATAGGAAGCCTACTTGGAAATGAGCCGATAATTTAGTCCAATTACATATTGAGTGAAGTTGTATTTGAGCGGTACGTCATTTAAAATATTAGCACTATAAAATGCTAAATCAAGTCGAAGCTGCTTATATAATGGTATTTCTACGCCACCACCTAAACTGATGTAGTGTAAACCAGAACGGGGAAAGGGATCTAGTTCTCCGCACGTACAATGATCACCATATAGATACTGGACTTCTCCAAAAATACGACTTCGTCTTTTTTCTTTAATCGGTAGAATATCGAACTGATTAAACACACCAAAAAGTTGACTACGCGCTCTTCGTTCTGCGTTTAGCTCACTTGTAGTATTTACATTTAGATACATCAATCCAAAATGCCATCTTGGTAAGATTTCTAAAGCGATATTGGCATTCCAAGTGTGTTCTTGATAAGAAATAGGATTAACGCCTTGAGCTAAATTCGAGCGATCCCAAATATAGGTGTAAGAAGTGCCGACTGTCAATGAGCGGGCGAATTGATCTTGCCCAAAACAAACGGACGGAAAGAGAAAACAGAAACCGACAATCAAAATAATAGGTGAGATCAGATCTACAACGGTAGAACTGCGATCTTTGAATGAATAGGACATAGCAAAGGAATAGGATAACAAAACATTATAATCAACATATTATGAACGATTAATTTTGAATGATAGTACTATCTCGTTAGCGGAAATTTCTATACCTTGCTATGGTGTGGTACAGAGAGAAGTGATGATTCTAGACGAATAAAAGGAGATATCAATACTTTATGTAACAATTCGACCTTCTATTCAAACTAAGTTATAGGATAGATATAGCTTTTGGTGTGATTTCTGAAAAATTGGCTGCAAGTACTACTATTTAATATTACTCCGAATAAACGCATATATGAAGCAAACTCTTTCAATTAACTGTTCGGTTTAGATATATGCTTGCGGACAAATATTTGGTGTCAATACAGCTTATACAAGTCACTCCCTATGCACGTTGTAGCGTACTATTTCAATAATCTTTATCTAGTTCCCATTCTCTTCAAAAAAGCTTTTGTTTTAATGAAATAATATCGTACTTTTGCACTCGCTTTTTGACAAAGGGCGATTTTTAGTATTTAAACGACAGTAGAAGAGAATTATATGCCTACTATAAATCAGTTAGTAAACAAGGGGAGAAAGAAAATTACGCAAAAGAGTAAGTCGCGTGCCTTGGACTCTTGTCCACAGCGTCGTGGCGTATGTACGAGAGTATATACAACGACACCAAAGAAGCCGAACTCCGCTTTGCGTAAAGTAGCGAAAGTACGTTTGACTAATGGTATTGAGGTAATTGCCTACATTCCAGGAGAAGGACACAACTTGCAGGAACACTCTATCGTGCTCGTGCGTGGTGGTCGGGTAAAGGATTTACCGGGTGTACGATATACTATTGTACGTGGTGCCTTAGATACAGCAGGTGTGGAAGGAAGACTACAAAGTCGTTCTCGCTACGGTGCGAAAAAACCAAAAAAATAAATTGACGCTTCAAATACCATAGTATATATGGTATAAAAAATAGAGCTTTTAACACAGGCAATTAGCTTTTAAGTCTAACGTCTAGTGTCTAAAATCTAAAGTCTAATAAAGATGAGAAAAAGAAAGCCGAAAATTAGAATCATCTCGCCTGATCCAAGATACAAAGATGAATTGGTCACACAGTTTGTCAATAACTTGATGTTGGAAGGAAAGAAAAGTGTAGCGTTTAGAATTTTCTATGATGCTATGGATAAGATCAAAGAGCGTACGGACGGAGACGAGCATGCGGTTTTCAAGAAAGCATTGAACAACGCGATGCCTCAAGTAGAGGTTAGAAGTCGTCGTATCGGTGGAGCTACTTTTCAGATTCCAACAGAGATTCGTCCAAAGCGTAAAATCTCTATCGGTATGAAGTGGTTGATTAGCTTTGCACGTAAGCGCAGTGGAAAAGGAATGGCAGAGAAGTTAGCAGCAGAACTACTAGCAGCTAGCAAAGGCGAAGGTGCAGCAGTGAAGCGTAAAGAAGATACACACAAAATGGCGGAGTCGAATAGAGCATTCGCGCATTTTAGAGTGTAAATAAGCTTGAATACCTATCTAATCCGTTAATTGTCCATTTTACCATTTATCAATAGGAAATAATAATCATGGCAAGAGATCTTAAATATACTCGGAACGTTGGTATCGCTGCGCACATTGATGCAGGGAAAACTACGACTACAGAGCGTGTTTTGTTCTACACCGGTATCAGCCATAAAATTGGTGAAGTACACGATGGTGCAGCGACAATGGACTGGATGGAACAAGAGCAAGAGCGTGGTATCACGATTACTTCTGCGGCAACTAAAACGAGCTGGCGTTGGAAGGATGAGGAATACACCGTTAATATCATCGACACTCCAGGTCACGTTGATTTCACTGTAGAGGTGAATCGTTCATTGCGTGTATTGGATGGATTGATCTTCTTATTTTGTGCCGTAAGTGGTGTTGAGCCGCAGTCAGAAACCAACTGGCGTTTGGCAGACAACTATAAAGTGCCTCGCATTGGATTTGTCAATAAGATGGATCGTTCAGGAGCGAATTTCTTCAACGTTGTTAGAGACGTGAAAGAGAAATTAGGTTCTGATGCAATCCCATTGCAGATTCCAATTGGTGCAGAAGAGCGTTTTACAGGTGTGGTTGATTTGATTACGAATCAAGCGATCGTCTGGAATGAAGATGACTATGGAATGACGTTCGAGGTCGTTGAAATGCCAGAAGACTTAGTCGACGTAGCCGCAGAGTGGAGAGAGAAGTTATTGGAAGCAGTGGCTGAATACGACGAGTCATTGATGGAGAAGTTCTTCGAAGACCCTGATTCCATCACAGCAGAAGAAATGAGAGCAGCAGTTCGTGGTGCAGTATTGGATGCGAAGTTCGTTCCAATGATGTGTGGTTCTGCCTTCAAAAATAAAGGTGTTCAAGCCGTACTAGATGCAGCTTGTGCTTATCTACCGTCTCCATTAGATAGAGAAAACATAATAGGGACAAATCCCAAAACAGAAAAAGAGGAAGTGCGTCGTCCTTCTATAGAAGATCCGTTCACTGCATTAGCATTTAAGATTGCTACTGACCCGTATGTTGGTCGTCTAGCATTCTTCCGTGTCTACTCTGGTGAGTTGGATGGTGGTTCATACATTTTGAACAACCGTTCTGGCAACAAAGAGCGTATCTCCCGTATCTATCAGATGCACGCGAACAAGCAAAGTCAAATTCCTAAAGTAGAGGCAGGAGATATTGCAGCAGGTGTTGGTTTCAAAGATATTAAAACTGGAGATACCCTTTCTGATGTCGATCATCCTATCGTGTTAGAAAGTATGGTCTTTCCTGATCCAGTAATTGGATTGGCAGTAGAACCAGCTTCTCAGAAGGATTTGGACAAATTGGGTATGGCATTAGCCAAACTATCCGAAGAAGATCCAACCTTCCAAGTTCGCTATGATGAGGATACGAACCAGACCATTATTAGTGGAATGGGCGAGCTACACTTGGAGATTATCGTAGATCGTCTACGCCGAGAATTCAAAGTAGATGTGAATCAAGGTGAGCCACAGGTGAACTACAAAGAAGCATTAACGAAGACAGTCACACACCGCGAGAAGTTGAAGAAGCAATCGGGTGGTTCTGGTCTATTCGCCGATATGGAATTTGAATTAGGGCCTGCGGATGAAGAATTCATGGAAACGGATGAGTTCAAAAGCGGTAAAGAACGTATTCAGTTTGAGTGGGGGATTGTCGGTGGTGCCATCGACAAAAACTACATCAAGCCGATTCGTGATGGATTCAAATCCATGATGGATAATGGTGTCCTTGCAGGATACGGTATGGATAGTATGAAAGTCCGCGTTTATGATGGTTCTATGCACAACGTTGATTCCAAGCCAATTGCGTTTGAATTGTGTGCAAAAGAAGGATTTAGAGCAGCTGCGCCTCGTGCAGGAGCGACTCTGATGGAGCCAATCATGAAGTTGGAAATTATCACACCAGAAGAATATGTAGGTTCTGTGATTGGTGACTTGAACCGTCGTCGCGGCTTACCGAAAGGGCAAGAGCAACGTTCAGGTGGGGCAGTGTCTATTAAAGCAGATGTTCCTCTAGCAGGAATGTTCGGATATGTAACGGACTTGCGTACGATCACATCAGGTCGTGCTAGCTCAACGATGGAGTTCTCGCACTACGCAGCAGCTCCAAGTGGTATCGCAAAAGAAGTAATTGAAAAAGCAAAGGGTGCGGTTAACGCCTAGTCTTTGTTATAAGGGCGAATCACGATTCGTCCAAGTAAGATATAGAAATCTAATAATCAAGTGTAGAAAGGGCGAATTACGATTCGCCCCGACTGCATACTCTTAAACTGAGGTATGAATCAGAAAATTCGCATCAAACTCCGTTCTTACGATCACAACTTGGTTGACAAGTCAACTGAAAAGATTGTAAAAACGGTGCGCAACAGCGGTGCTGTTGTTACTGGTCCGATTCCGCTGCCCACTGAGAAAGAAGTGTTTACCGTACTACGGTCTCCGCACGTCAACAAAAAATCTCGGGAGCAGTTCCAGTTGCGCACTCATAAGCGCTTGATCGAAATATACACGCCCACACAGAAGACAGTCGACGCACTGTCCAAGTTGGAACTGCCAAGCGGTGTAGATATTCAAGTCAAGTTGACGTAAACGTTCAATGATATATTGTTCATTTTGGTTGTACTGAGATGGAGAGTAACTATCATTCGAGTCGAACCAATTACGTAGAATAAAATTTTTGATAGTTGTCTTCGGACTAGCTATCATCTAACATCTAGGACAATCCTGTAAAAGAAAGTGACAACTGTTGTACAGTTTTGTTACTAGGCTTGTGATTGTGCTAGCTCATAAAATTGGTTGATCCATGAATGGATTAATAGGTAAGAAAGTCGGTATGACTAGTGTATATGATGACGGTAAAAACGTCGCATGTACTGTTATAGAAACAGGTCCTTGTGTAGTCACGCAGGTGAAAACAGAAGATACTGACGGATACACTTCTTTGCAGCTGGGCTTTGGTGATCGCAAAGAGAAAAATACCCCTAGTGGATTGTCTGGACACTTTCAGGCAGCTTCTACTGGGCCTAAACGAATCGTGAGAGAATTCCGCGATTTCAATGCTATCGAAAAGCAATTAGGAGATGCTGTTCGTGTGGAGGAAGTCTTCAAAGAAGGAGATATCGTCAATGCGATTGGTACTTCTAAAGGTAAAGGCTTTCAGGGGGTTGTCAAACGTCACAACTTTCGAGGGGTGAATGATGCAACGCACGGACAGCACAACCGCCAACGCGCACCCGGTTCTATCGGTGCCGCTTCTTACCCTGCAAAGGTTATGAAGGGGATGCGTATGGCAGGCAGAATGGGTGGCACACGTGTAAAGGTCAAAAACCTAAAAGTCGTAAAAATATTTCCTGATCAGAATCTTTTGGTTATCAAAGGTGCTATTCCTGGTCATAAGGGATCTTATATAATCGTAGAAAAGTAATTCGCTATGCAAGTGAATGTATTGAGTATCAAAGGAGAAGATACAGGGCGTTCTGTAGAGTTACCTGATGACATGTTCGGTGTAGAACCGAATGAGCATGTGGTGTATCTCGCAGTTAAAGCTTACTTAGCCAATCAAAGACAAGGTACGCACAAGTCGAAAGAGCGTGGCGAAGTTGCAGGTTCTACGCGTAAGTTGAAACGCCAAAAAGGAACTGGTACAGCGCGTGCTGGTGATATTAAAAGTCCTATATTCAGAGGTGGTGGACGTATTTTTGGTCCTAGACCAAGAAACTACACACAGAAGTTGAATAAAAAAGTGAAGCGTTTGGCGCGGCATTCAGTTTTGAGTGAGAAGCTACAAGCAGAGAACTTGGTTATTCTGGAAGATTTTTCTTTTGATGCACCAAAGACAAAACAATATATACAACTGCTAGACGCATTAAAAGCGAATGGTAAGAAGTCTTTATTGTTGACAGCGGATCATGAAAGAGAGGTGTACTTATCGAGCCGAAATTTGCAGAATACAACTGTAATGCGGGCACAAGATGCTAACACTTATCAAATATTGAATGCTGATATGCTAATTCTTGCTGAAGGAGCTATTGAAAAACTGAAAGAAGCTGCACTGTAGTCCTTCTTGCTGTAAAAGAACATAATCATGTCAACTAAGAAACTCATTTTGATTCGACCGATTGTCTCTGAAAAATCAGAGCGGATTTCTGAGCGTAGCAATCAGTATTCTTTTGTGGTCGACAAACGTGCTAACAAGATTGAGATTGCGAAAGCAGTCGAAGAAATGTATAATGTAGGAGTAGAGTCTGTGAATACAGCGATCATGCCTTCTAAAGTGAAGTCTCGTTACACACGAGGTGGACAGCAAGTCGGTCGTAAGTCTGGTTATAAAAAGGCTTACATCAAGCTGACAGAAGGAGATGAAATCGACTTCTACGGAGATCTATAGTATACATACAGACCAATTTTTATTAACTGCATACAGTTTGGCTAAATAAGCTGTGAATAATTGTTAATCAGATGCCAACTAAGAAATATAAACCGGTTTCGCCAGGTACTCGATTTAGAGTTGGAAATGCGTATTCCGAATTGACTGCGGATAAGCCAGAAAAGAGTTTATTGGCACCCTTGAAGAAGAGTGGTGGACGAAATAGTAAAGGACGCATGACTGTTCGCCAAAGAGGTGGTGGACACAAGCGTAGATATAGAATGATCGACTTCAAGCGAAACAAAGACGGAATGGGTGCAGAGGTGAAGACGATCGAATACGATCCGAACCGAACTGCTTTCATTGCACTAGTGCAATATGAAGATGGCGAGAAGCGATATATCTTAGCCCCTAATGGGTTGCAAGTTGGTACAACGATCAACTCTGGTAGTGGTGCTACTCCTGATGTAGGAAATACGTTACTTCTGAGTGAAATCCCTTTAGGTTCTCAGATTCATGCTATTGAAATGCAACCCAACACAGGAGCTGCTCTAGTACGAAGTGCTGGTACATCTGCTACATTAATGGGACGAGAAGGACGCTATGCAGTGGTGAAACTACCTTCAGGTGAAGTTCGCCGAATTTTAGCGACCTGTCGAGCGACAATCGGGAGCTGTTCTAACCCAGATCATGGTCTGCAAGTACTAGGTAAGGCTGGTCGTAAGCGTTGGTTAGGTCGTCGTCCTCGTGTAAGAGGGGTAGCGATGAACCCTGTCGATCACCCAATGGGTGGTGGTGAAGGTCGTGCATCTGGTGGACATCCACGTTCCCGTACAGGTGTGATGGCGAAAGGAGAGAAAACTAGAAATAAGAAGAAGCATTCCAGCAAGCTGATTATTACTAGAAGAAAAAATAAGAAACGATAACAAGTAATTGGTTCAATACCAATACTAAACATATATAATATGCCACGTTCGTTGAAAAAAGGACCTTACGTTTTCCATAAATTGTTGGACAAAGTAGATAAAGTAAAGTCGTCTAACAAAAAGTCAGTCATCAAGACTTGGTCACGATCGTCTATGATCATTCCTGACATGGTAGGTTTGACGATTGCTGTACACAATGGTAAAACGTTTGTCCCAGTTTTCGTTACTGAAAACATGGTCGGTCATAAACTAGGTGAATTCTCTCCTACACGGAACTTTAGAGGACACTCTGGAAATAGAAGAAAATAATAACTGATAGGTGTCAACGCATTCTTTGTATAGCGGAAGCACTTGAATTTATACAACATATTTGATATGGAAGCAGTAGCAAAATTACGTGGTTGCCCGATGTCAGCGCGAAAAATGCGTTTGGTTGTCGACTTGATTAGAGGCAAGGGCGTGAATGAGGCATTAGACATTCTGCAATTCACTAATAAAGAAGCCGCTGTTTGGTTGGAGAAAGTTCTTTTGTCTGCCATTTCTAATTGGGAGAACAAGTTGGACTTCACAGAGAATGCAGATGATTACGATTTATACGTAAAAGAAGCACGATCTGATCAGGGACCAATGTTGAAGCGTTTTCGTCCAGCACCACATGGTCGCGCACATAGAATTCGTAAGCATTCAAACCACATTACACTTAAAGTGGAAAACCGAATTGCTTTGGCGAACGAAGGGGTAGACTTGGTAGAAGATGTAGAATTAGAGGAAGAAAACTCAACAATCGAATAATATTTGTCAATTTGTTAATTCAGCCATTAGAAATCAGTAGTAGGGTTGACTTACTATTTAGCTAGACTGAATCAGCATATTATACTATAATAAATGGGTCAGAAGACAAATCCAATAGGCAATCGTTTAGGAATCATCCGTGGATGGGAATCTAACTGGTATGGTGGTACCGACAGAGAGTATGCAGCAAACGTAGTAGAGGATGAAAAAATCCGTAAGTACTTGCGTGCACGTCTACCAAAAGGAGGTATCTCTAAGATGGTGATCGAACGTACGCTAAAACGTATTACAGTAACGATCCACACATCACGTCCAGGTATTGTTATTGGTAAAGGAGGAGCAGAGGTAGACCGTATCCGTGAGGAGTTGAGAAAATTGACCGATCAAGATGTGCAAATCAACATCGTAGAGATCCGTAAGCCAGAATTGGATGCATATATTGTAGGGGAGTCGATTGCTCGTCAGTTAGAAGCACGTGTTAATTTTCGTAGAGCGAGCAAGTCTGCCGTTCAGTCTAGTATACGTGCAGGGGCAGAAGGAATTAAAGTTCGTATCAGCGGTCGTTTGAATGGTGCTGAGATGGCACGTTCAGAGGAGTTTAAAGATGGACGTATTCCCTTACATACCTTCCGTGCAGATATTGATTATGCGTTAGTAGAAGCACTGACAATATATGGAAAGATTGGGATCAAAGTTTGGATCTTTAAAGGAGAGGTTTTAGGAAAGCGTGATCTTTCTTTAAACACAGGTACGAAGCGCAAAGAGCGTGGTGGACGTGGAAATAGTGGTGGCGGTGGTCGTGGAGACCGAAGAGGTGGACGTGGTGGAGATCGAGATCGCCGAGGGGGAAGAGGTCGTCGCAACGATAGTTAATAAATTTATAAAGCAGAATAAAATTTGGAAGAAAAAGTGTACCTTTGCGGTCGCTTTTTCAGAAAGTAGGTCTTGCGATTGTTGAGTAGTAGTATTCAATAGTTTAAAGCTCAAACTATAGATCATTATGTTACAGCCAAAACGTGTAAAATACAGAAAACGACAGAAGGGTCGCAATGAGGGTTTGTCTCATAGAGGACATAGAGTAGCTTTTGGCTCTGTCGGATTGAAAGCAGTGACGGAAGGTCGCATCACGAATCGTCAGATTGAAGCGGCACGTATCGCATTGACGCGTTACATGAAGAGAGAAGGTAAGGTGTGGATTCGTATTTTTCCTGACGTACCTGTAACAAGAAAGCCACAGGAAGTACGGATGGGTAAAGGTAAAGGTGCGGTAGACCATTGGGTAGCTTTAGTGAAACCTGGTCGTATCATGTTTGAGCTGGATGGTGTACCTTATGAGGTAGCAGCAGAGGCTTTACGATTGGCAGCGCAAAAATTGCCAGTATTGACGAAGTTAGTTACACGCCCTGATTTTAAACGCTAATTTGTTTAATATAGTTTGTCTATACAGTTAGTTGCTGTGCAAACTTCAATAGTATATCATAATGGCAGAAAATACCGTCAATAACGATTTGTCTTTGGAAGACTTGCAAGCGGAGCTAGCAAAGTTGGAAACTGATTATCGTGATCTAAAATTCGATCATTACACTAAGGGGTTGTCGAATCCACTAGAGTTGAGAGATCATAGAAGAGATGTTGCACGTGTGAAGACGGCTATTCGTAAGCACGAATTGTCAAATCTTTCTGAAGAAGAACTAGCGAACCGTTCTAAAATTCGCAAGCGCAGACGTCGCCAAAAAAACTCGAAGAAATAACTTCATCAGTAGCTAGTGGGGGGAGATACCTTGATAGCATAAATTAACGATCAAATGGCAGAGGAAACTAAGTCAAAGCATATAAAAACTAGAACGGGTATCGTCACTAGTAATAAGATGGAGAAGACGATTACGGTAAGTGTCGAACGTCGCATCCAGCACCCGATCTACGGGAAGTACTTAAAAAAGAATAAGAAATTCATGGCACATGATGAAGAGCAGCAGTGCAATGAAGGCGATTTGGTGCGTATTGAAGAAACGCGTCCATTGAGCCGTAAGAAGAGATGGCGTCTAGTAGAGGTCATTGAAAGAGCAAAGTAATTATTTTAAATAAAAGCCTTATCGAACAAAGGTTACAATGTGAAATAATCAAATTTGTACTGCCCAATTTTGTTTGAAATGAACACGTCGTAGAGAATAGACAATTCAAACAAGATCGGATACTCGAGAATACAAATTTATTATTGAATTCATTCAAATAACAAGCCATGATACAGCAGGAATCCAGATTAAGAGTGGCAGACAATAGTGGAGCGAAAGAAGTATTGTGTATTCGCGTATTGGGCGGATCTAAGAGACGATATGCTTCTATTGGAGATACCATTGTAGTAACCGTAAAGGAAACTGCACCAGGTGGTATCAAGAAAGGTACAGTATCAAAAGCAGTCGTGGTACGTACGAGAAAGGAGATCAGAAGGAAAGATGGTTCTTATATCCGATTCGATGATAATGCAGTTGTACTGTTGAATGCTTCGGATGAGCCAAGAGGAACTCGTATCTTTGGTCCTGTAGCAAGAGAATTGAGAGATCGTGAGTACATGCGTATCATTTCGCTAGCACCTGAAGTACTATAAATTTTAGAAAACTGTAGCCTAATCAAAGGGCTTTCAATTGCAGCACATGGCAAAGAAAAATAAACAACCTGTACAAAAGCGATTCGTACCTAAGCTTAAGATAAAGAAGGGAGATCGTGTAGTAGTAATAGCAGGGGAAGATAAAGGGTCAGAAGGAGAGGTACTCGAAGTATTTCCACAACTGAACCGAGCAATTGTGGAGGATGTACGTATCATCAAGCGTCATACGAAGCCAACACAAGATCAAGAAGGTGGCATCATCGAAAAGCCAGCACCCATTCATATTTCTAACCTGATGTTGATCGATCCTGCTACAGGAGAACCAACACGAGTAGGAAGACGAAGAAACGATCAAGGTAAATTGGAACGATATTCTAAGAAGACAGATAAAGTCATAGACTAATGAGCTATACACCAAGATTAAAGAAGAAGTATTTAGAGGAAGTGGTACCAGCTTTAATGGAGCAGTATCAATATAGCAGCATCATGGAAGTACCTAGGATCGTGAAAGTCTCGATCAATCAAGGTATAGGTGCAGCTACACAAGACAAAAAGTTGGTGGAGAATGCTCTTGGAGAAATGACCATGATTGCAGGTCAGAAAGCAGTACCCACAAAAGCGAGAAAGTCGATCTCTAACTTTAAGTTGAGAGAGGGAATGACGATCGGTGCGCGAGTGACCTTGCGCAAGAACAGAATGTACGAATTCTTAGATCGTTTGATTAATATCGCACTACCTCGTGTACGTGACTTTAGAGGGATTAATGATAAAAGCTTCGATGGTCGTGGAAATTATTCCATGGGCATTACCGAGCAGATTATTTTTCCTGAAATCGACTTGGATAAAGTAAGTCGTATCACTGGTATGGACGTTACTATTGTGACGACCGCACAAACCGACGCAGAAGCATTGACTTTGCTGAAGTTAATGGGAATGCCATTTAAAAATCAACGATAGAACATCAGTAGTATACTGAACTATCACTAAAATATTCATAGCATGGCTCGTAAAGCATTAATCGCTAGAGAAAATAAGAGAGAGCGCATGGTAGCTAAGTATGCTGAGCTGCGCAAACAACTAAAAGAAGAAGGTCGTTGGGAAGAGCTGGATAAGCTGCCTCGCAATTCTTCTGCTGTACGTCTACACAATCGTTGTGGATTGACAGGGCGTCCGAAAGGATATATGCGTAAATTTGGCATCTGTCGGGTGAAGTTCCGTGAGATGGCAAATGATGGTAAGATACCAGGTATTACTAAAGCAAGTTGGTAGATAGCTACTGACGAAAGACATTTAATTAATAATTCTCAGGTCGGCAGGAGTTGGGTTCTAATAACGAATTTATTTCACAGAATTCAGAGACGTGAAATAATTAAATTGACCTGTTTTGACTAAGTTGGCGTTCTGTTGAGCTTGCGAAAAAGGAATGACGATTTAATCAAAACACTAAGAGGATCAATTTATTATTAAACTCATACAGCTGTGAAATAATTAAATTGACCTGTTTTGACTAAGTTGGCGTTCTGTTGAGCTTGCGAAAAAGGAATGACGATTTAATCAAAACACTAAGAGGATCAATTTATTATTAAACTCATATAGTCCGAAACCGAGTATATAAATTAAGCAACATGATTGTTACAGATCCAATAGCGGATTTTTTGACGCGTATTCGAAATGCACAGATGGCGCGTCACCGTATCGTAGAGATTCCTGCTTCTAATATGAAGAAGCGTATGACGGAGATCCTATACGATCAAGGATACATCCTTAAATATAAGTTCGATGACGATCAAGGTCCTCAAGGGGTAATCAAGATTGCATTGAAGTATGACGCACAGACAAAGAAGCCAATCATCCAATCTTTAAAGCGCATCAGTAAGCCTGGTTTAAGAAAATACACTAAAGCTACTGATCTTCCTCGAGTAATCAATGGTTTGGGTATAGCAATTATGTCGACGTCTCGTGGCGTGATGACAAACAAGCAAGCTGCTGCGGAACACGTAGGTGGCGAGATTTTGTGTTACATTTATTAATTAGGACTAGTCCCACTAGTAACTGACTTAAACTAAACAGAAATGTCTAGAATTGGAAAGATGCCTATTTCACTGCCAAGCGGCGTAGAAGTGAATGTGAGCAAAGGAAATATGGTGACAGTAAAGGGTCCTAAAGGTGAATTGTACCAAGATATTCACCCTGATTTATCTGTCAATATCGACGATGGCGAATTGGAGGTTTCTCGTCCAACTAATCAGAAGCGTCATCGCTCCATGCATGGATTATATCGTTCGCTGATTAACAACATGGTGACAGGCGTTACAGAAGGGTATGTGAAAGAACTGGAATTGGTTGGTGTCGGTTACCGCTGTAGCAACAATGGACAACTATTAGAACTACAGCTAGGTTACTCTCACCCAATCGTTTTCTTAATCCCTGAAGAAGTAGCCGTAGAAGCAAAAATGGAGAAAGGTAAATCACCGAGTATCCGTTTAGAGTCTATTGACAAACAATTGATAGGTCAAGTAGCCGCCAAAATTCGTTCACTTCGCCCACCAGAGCCGTACAAAGGGAAAGGTGTACGTTACAAAGGCGAAGAAATCAGACGTAAAGCAGGTAAGACTGCTGGTAAATAATTTCTTGTTATACGGAATTTGGGTTTTGAACAGGTTCATCTCACTAAATTCGGCTAAACAACAGCAATGAAAAGAACTAAAAAGCAAGCGCGTAAGCGTATTCATAAGCGTATCCGCAAGAAAGTGAGCGGTACACCTGATCGTCCAAGATTGAGTGTTTTTAGGAGCAACAAAGAAATTTACTGTCAGTTAATCGACGACATCAATGGTGTCACTTTGGCAGCAGCTTCTTCTAAAGACGAAGGTATTCCTACTGATCAGAACAAAACAGAGCAAGCCAAAGCAGTTGGCACACTAATTGCTCAACGTTCTAAAGATCACTCTATCGAAAATGTTGTTTTTGATCGAAGTGGTTATTTGTACCACGGTCGAGTGAAAGCATTAGCGGAAGGTGCGAGAGAAGGCGGATTGAAACTTTAGCATGTGAAATGACTAAATTAATCTGTTTTAATTGAATGACCGAATTCATTGAGCTTGCGAAAAGGAATTAAGCATTCAGTTAAAACACGTAGAAGATCAATTTATCATCGAACTCAAACTAAGAATAATATGGACTAGATAATTTAGTGTTATCTGTCCACTACCAATAAATTGCAAATGGCAACTAGAAACACAAACAATTCGGGAAATTCCAGAGGTCAAGGAGGAAGATCGAGACGCGGTAGCGGAGGCGACAATGATCGCAATAGCAACAACCGTGGTGGAAGAAACAGTCGTGGAAATAACGATGGTTCTAGCAACAACTCTGGTCGAATTAAGCCGTCTGAAACACAGCTTCAAGAAAAAATGGTGACGTTGAATCGGGTTGCGAAAGTGACAAAGGGTGGACGTACATTTAGTTTTGCAGCCATCGTAGTAGTAGGTGACGGAAATGGAACAGTCGGTCATGGTTTAGGTAAAGCGAGAGATGTTTCCGAAGCAATTGCTAAGGCAGCAGACGACGCGAAGAAAAACCTCATCAAATTTCCTTTGCAAAACGGAACAATTCCGCACGAGCAGAAAGGAAAGTATGGGGCAGGAAAAATATTGATGAAGCCAGCTTCTGAGGGTACGGGTGTAATCGCAGGTGGTGCTATGCGTGCTGTTTTAGAGATTGCAGGTATTCAGAACGTATTGGCGAAGTCGCAGGGTTCTTCTAATCCGCACAACGTTATCAAAGCAACTTTCGATGCGCTATCTAAATTGCGCAGTCCTATGGCAGTTGCAAAGCAACGTAACATTTCTTTAGAGAAACTATTTAACGGATAATCAGTATGAGCAAGATTAGAATAACACAAGTTAAAAGTGTCATTGATCGCACGAAGCGTCAAAAAGACACCATGGAAGCGTTGGGATTGAGAAAAATCAATCAAAGCGTAGAGCATGAAGGAACGGCTCAAATATTAGGAATGGTAGCTAAGGTGAGCCATTTGGTAGAAGTAGAGGAATTGTAATTGTTATTAGACTTTAGAAATTAGACGATAGATGTTAGACTGTTTGCTGTCCTGTTCTACTTGTCTAATGAAATAATATAATGTGAAGTAAAAAATGTTATCTTTCACAGATGACTAATTTTTATTGAACTCATACCGTATATAGTTATGAAATTGAGTAATCTGCGTCCTGCGAAAGGATCGAATAAAGGTAAACGACGAGTAGCGCGTGGTCAAGGTTCTGGTCGCGGTGGCACATCAACTCGTGGTCATAAAGGAGCTAAATCTCGTTCTGGTCATAAAACAAAGCGCAACTTTGAAGGTGGTCAAATGCCTATTCAAATGCGTTTGCCAAAGCGTGGATTTAAGAATCCGAATCGCGTAGAATTTACAACGATCAACTTAGATCGTTTACAGTCGATTGCAGATAAGCACAGTACCACTGATTTGACACATGACTTTTTGGTGGAAAATAAGTTGGTGAAGAAAAACGATAAGATTAAGATTCTTGGCAACGGTGAGCTAACATCAAGTATTAGTGTGCATGCACATGCAGCATCGCAGTCTGCTAAGCAGGCGATAGAGGACAAAGGAGGAAGCATACAAACACTTTAATAAAATAGTCGAACTGACGATCACATCGAGTGGTCGTCAGTTTGTACATACAATAGGCTATAAATGAAACAATTCATTACCACCTTACAGAATATCTGGAAGATCGAAGAATTGAGAAATCGCATTCTATTCACATTAGGAATGCTTTTCGTGTTTAGATTAGGTTCGTTTATTCCACTTCCAGGAGTAGACCCTTCCAGATTGGATCAAGCCTCAGCAGCTAATACTGGTGATCTACTAGGATTAATCAACATCTTTACAGGAGGTGCTTTCAACAATGCGGCGGTGTTTGCTTTGGGTATCATGCCTTACATTACAGCTTCGATCATTGTACAATTATTGGGCTTTGCTGTACCTTATTTTCAAAGACTACAACAAAAAGAAGGAGAATCTGGGCGTAAGAAATTAGGACAGATTACTCGTCTATTGACGTTAGCGATTACTTTAGTTCAGGGAGCAGGCTACTTAACGTATATCAAAACAACCTTGAATGCAGTTGATCCTTCCGTTCCTGATACGGTATTTTGGGTATCTAATATTATCGTTCTTTCTGCAGGTACTATTTTTGCGATGTGGATGGGTGAGCGTATCACAGAAAAAGGAATTGGAAATGGTGTTTCTTTATTGATTACCGTTGGTATCATTGCAGCATTACCAGTAGCAATTATCGCGGAGGTGCAGTTGCAGTTCGATGGCGGTGGTTTGTTACTTTTAGTGATTGAGTTTGTCGCCTTATTCTTCGTTGTTATGGCAACAGTAGCTATCGTCCAAGCAATACGACGTATTCCGATACAGTTTGCGAAACGAATGGTAGGACGTGGTACAAATCAAATTCCAAGTGCAGGAGCGCGAGATTTTATTCCTTTGAAAGTAAATGCAGCGGGTGTCATGCCAATCATTTTTGCACAAGCATTAATGTTTCTGCCTGCCACTATATTTGGATTCTTTACAGCAGATGTGGATGGTGGAGCAGCGAATAGTACATTCCTACAAACAATCAGCAATCCATTCTCTGGGCCGTACAATGTGAT
Organism: uncultured Saprospiraceae bacterium; assembly: GCA_964385665.1. Taxonomy (GTDB): domain Bacteria; phylum Bacteroidota; class Bacteroidia; order Chitinophagales; family Saprospiraceae; genus JAAUTG01. The sequence goes on along the minus strand of CAYLPW010000073.1, from coordinate 2,853 downwards.
CTACTTCTTCTTAGTCGTACTATTCACATATGTTTATACTGCTCTATTGGTGAATCCAAAGCAGTACGCAGAATACTTGAAGCGTCAAAATGCGTTCATTCCAGGTATTAAGCCAGGAAAACCAACGGCGGACTTCATCGATTCAACAACCACGAGAATTACATTACCAGGTTCTGTTTTCTTAGGTATTATCTCTATCATGCCAGCTATTGCTTATGCATTTGGCGTGAATCAAGCATTTGCCTTGTTTTTTGGAGGTACATCCTTATTGATTTTGGTGGCTGTTGTCTTAGATACATTGCAACAAATGGAAAGTTACTTATTGATGCGCAAGTACGATGGACTAGTGAAATCTGGTCGTGTACAAGGCAGAAGTCGACTACAAGGTATCGGTGCGAGTATGTAGTCATGTAGTAAACTTTCAATACATATATTGGTTATTTTGAGTAGTTAGCTCAAGTTGCTTTTGAGGCGGCTTGAGCTAATTTGTTGAATAAAGGAATGGTAAACCAAGATTTTTTTGCTATTCCTCATGTCCTTTTCTCTTTCATACTGGAATACAAATGCGTAAGAAGTCGAATAAGATATATTTTAAGACGAATGAAGAAATAGAACTCATTCGAGAGAGTTGTTTATTGGTGAGTAAGACATTAGCTCTAGTTGGTGAGCTGTTGAAGCCTGGTGCTATTGGTACAGACATAGATGCACAGGCGGAAGCGTTTATTCGAGATCATGGAGCAGAGCCAGGTTTTCTAGGGATGTATGGCTATCCGTTTACGATTCAGATTTCGCGCAACGAAGCGGTAGTACATGGTATGCCAAACCAAGTTCCAATAAAGGAAGGCGATGTCGTTTCTGTCGATTGTGGAGTGTATTGGAATGAATTTTATGGGGATGCTGCTTATACGTTTGCAGTAGGAGAAGTCGCAGAAGAAACGATGCAGTTATTGAGAGCGACAAAGGCTTCTTTACACAAGGGAATTGCGCAAGCAAAAGTAGGTAGACGAATAGGAGACATTAGTTTTGCCATTCAAAATCACATCCGTAGATACGGTTACGGCATTGTTCGAGAGTTAGTAGGACATGGAGTAGGGAAGGAGTTGCACGAAGCACCAGAAGTTCCCAATTACGGGAAGCGAGGAAAAGGATTCAAACTGTCAGAAGGCTTAGTCATAGCGGTAGAACCAATGGTGAACATGAAGCGTCGAGACGTTCGTACTTTGCCAGATAAATGGACGGTGGTGACAGCTGATGGAAAGCCTTCTGCTCACTATGAGCATACCATTGCTATTCGGAATGAAGGGGCTGACATTCTATCCGATCATGGGATCGTAGAAGCTGCTATAAAGAAAAATGCCAACCTGACCTCAGTAGGAGATTTAGAACCATCTATGGCGTAACGATCATTAGAATTTCTACAGAACAAGCTCTTCACTCACCCGAAACACATCACGATGTCTGATCGTCCAATGAAACGACTGTTCCGCTATTTAGGCAACTATCGGCAAAGTGTAGCGACGGCGGTCTCTGCTAGTGTTACTAATAAGGTATTGGATTTAATGCCACCGTTTCTCACAGCGTGGCTGATTGACAGCGTTAGTGGTCAGATTCCAACTTGGATTACAGGGGTGTTACCTAATGCTTCTTTATTCAATATCATCATATTTATTGGTATTCTTATTGTACTTATTTTTGCTGGAGAAAGCTTCTTCGAGTGGTTGTTCAAACGTTCTTTTCTAGAGTTGGCACAAAATGTCCAACACGATTTGCGTACAGATGCCTACTCGCACATGCAGAATCGAGAGATGGCATTTTTCGAGAATGAACGTGTCGGAAATTTGCTCTCCATGTTGAATGACGACATTAATCAACTCGAACGTTTTTTGAATACTAACCTGAATGATATTATTCAACTAGTGGTTCTTTTCTTATTTGCAGGAACTTCTCTTTTTCTTTTCGATTGGACACTTGGACTAATTAGTGTTTTGCCTGTTCCATTCATCATTTTAGGAAGTTTTATCTATCAAAAAAAGATTGCGCCTTATTACAAAAGAGTGCGGGAAAGCGTAGGCACATTGAGCAATCGCTTAGAAAATAATATTTCTGGAATAGGCGTCATCAAAAGTTTCACAGCAGAACAGTATGAAAGCGAACGGGTAGCAGCAGCTTCTGCCAACTACCGCGATGCCAATTTTAAGGCGATCAAGTGGAGTGCCTTGTACGTCCCCATCATTCGGATGTTCATCGCTATTGGATTTGCAGGTTCGTTAGTGCTGGGTGCCTACTGGTTGATGGAAGGTAATAGAGGAATGACAGTTGGCGGATTGGCATTTTTCGCTATGATGACGCAACGGCTGCTTTGGCCAGTCACGCGATTGGGAACTATATCCGATGAGTTTGAGCGGGCGCGAGCCTCTGCAAGACGTGTGTTTGGATTATTGGATGCGAAAAAAGAAATTAAAGACGTCGGTAATCAGTCCACTGAAACAGTAAAAGGCAACATCGCCTTTCAGGATGTCAGTTTCTCTTATCAGGAAGAAATTGCTATTCTAAAGCAAGTCAGTTTGGACATCAAAGCAGGCGAAACCATAGGAGTAGTTGGACCCACAGGTGGCGGAAAGTCTACCTTGATTAAACTGTTGTTGCGCTTTTATGAGCCACAGGAAGGGAAGATTTTAATTGATGGAAAACCAACTAGTGCTATGAGTCTTCATCATTTGCGCTCCAATATTGCTTTGGTCAGTCAAGAGGTCTATTTATTTCATGGAACGGTTCGGGAAAACATTGCTTATGGTGATCTGACGGCTTCTCATCTAGCAATTGAACAAGCTGCTCAACAAGCCCAACTACATG
>CAYLPW010000072.1:0-19964 GCA_964385665.1 uncultured Saprospiraceae bacterium | reverse complement strand
AGAGATTGCTACTAATGTCACAAATTTTTTGTCTGTTTATTCATCAATTATTCATAAAGAGCCTTTCATAGATTGGCACTTGATTAGTAAAGATCCTGATGACAATAAATATATTGATTGTTCTATAGCTGCCAACGCTTATTGTATTGTTTCTAAGGATGCGCACTTTCGACCTTTTAAAAATAACAAGTTTCCCCCTTTATTGGTCTTGACTTTAGATGAGTTTGAAAGTAGATTTAAACAATGATGTCCTAGAAGCATAATATGTCGGTTTATCCAAATCTAATCCCCCCCCTCTTTTTCCTCACCTTCCTAGCCATCGGCTTATGGATCACACCAGACTACGGCGTGTCTTGGGACGAAGATATTCAGCGCAAACACGGACGCGTCGTTTGGGACTACATTCACCAACAGTTAGACCTAACGCAAGACCAACCACTAGAACCAGACATCACTTTTCGTGAATATGAATATCGGTTTCACGGCACCCTCTTTCAATTGAGTTGTCTTTGGGTGCAGCAGCAATTGAATTTGACCGACTATCGGGACATCACGCTGCTGCGGCATTATGGGGTGTTTCTCCTTTTCTTCATTGGAACGCTTTTTTTTTATCGAACCCTAGAATTTCGATTCCAGCGATGGCAAATTGCATTACTAGGAACGGCGATGCTCATTCTGAGTCCACGCATCTTCGGCAATGCCTTTTTCAATATCAAAGACTTGGTCATTCTTCCGTATTACATCATTGCGAGTTACACGCTGCTTCGCTTTTTAGCACAAAAAAACTGGCAATGGGCGGTGTGGCATGGAGTGGCATGTGCCTTAGTCATCAATGCGCGGCTGATGGGGGTGTGGATTCCATGTATTACATTGGGTTTTTATTTATTTGACCTCTTGCGTCATGATCGAGTGCTGATTGGAAAAAAGCTTATCCATTTTGGATTATTTGTATTGACGACCATCAGCATCACGATCCTACTTTGGCCCTACCTTTGGGAGCAGCCATTTCAGAACTTTATAGATGCTTTTGCACTATTGTCTAAGTACAATTGGGGTGGCGAAATGCGCTATTTTGGCAGTTGGATCAATGCGCAAGAACTGCCATGGCACTACGCGCTGGGTTGGATTCATATTTCGACGCCACTTGTCTATCTCCTTCTATTTTGGACTGGCACTTTCCAGATTTTACGCAACTTCTTTCAACAACTATTCAAAGGATTTTACAAGAACAAAAATCAACTCTACGATCTTGTTTTTCTAGCACTCGCTTTAGGTCCGCTATTGATTGTGATTGTCAAAGAGTCTGTTTTGTATGATAGTTGGCGACATTTGTTCTTTATTTATCCAGCGATGATAGCCGTAGCGGTGCGCGCATTTATTCGTTTAAATGAATGGTTGAAAGAGAGAAGTACAGCTAAGATCATTCAACGATTGCCAAGCTTATTCTTAAGCTTGGCAATGGGAGTAACGTTTGTCTATTTGCTGACTCATCATCCTTATCAGCACACGTACATCACACTACCTAGCGACCATATTGAAAAACGCTTCGACATCGACTATTGGGGCGTGGCGTATCAAACTGCCTTGCGCGAACTGATTGAAAAAGATGGACGAAACCGAATCAAAGTACGCTCTGCGAACTATCCCAATGACGCTAATGCTAGACTATTGCCAAAAGACATCCGCGACCGAATAGAGTTGGTTTGGGATATTCAAAAAGCAGACTACTACGTGACCAATTACAGAAGTCCAACAGAGTTGAAGCGTTATCAAAAAAATCTATTTCCTTTACTAAGCGAAAAGGAGTTTTTGTCGATTCAAGCATGGAATGGACGTATTATTGGTGTTTATAGCGTAGATTCATCTTTATCGGAATGATGCCCTTTTTATAAACATTATCAGCATACTGAGTCGTGAAACTCTCCCTTTTTTGCTACTAGAACACTGCTGAATAAGTAGTTTTGCGGCTAATCCTTTCACACAAGTGTTCACCAAAACTCAACTCTCTATTCATGCGCATTCATTTCATTGCCATCGGTGGCGCAGTTATGCACAACTTAGCGTTGACGCTACACGAAAATGGTCATCAGATTACTGGATCAGATGATGAAATCTATAATCCTTCGCGTAGCCGATTGGAACGCTATGGCTTGCTGCCCAAAAAAATGGGATGGGATGCTGACCGAATTACGGCTGACATTGAAGTAGTCCTCCTAGGCATGCATGCCCGAAAAGACAATCCTGAATTACAGCGAGCGCGCGAACTGAATCTACCGATTTATTCCTATCCCGAATATATTTATCAGCACGCGAAAGATAAAAAACGGGTCGTCATCGCTGGAAGCCACGGCAAGACGACGACGACTTCGATGGTGCTGCATGTATTGCAGTATCACAAACACGATTTTGACTATTTGGTCGGTGCACAGATTGAAGGATTTGAGTTGATGGCACGCTTGTCGGATGCACCTGTTATTGTGATGGAAGGAGATGAATACCTTTCTTCACCCATTGACTTGCGCCCAAAAATTCATCACTACTTTCCGCACGTTACAGTATTGACGGGCATCGCTTGGGATCACATGAATGTCTTCCCCACTTTTGAGAACTACGTCGATCAATTTCGACAGTTTTTGGATATGCTGGAACCAAAAGCGCAACTATTTTACGCCGCCGATGATGAAAACATACGTGCTTTGATAGCAGAACGAAGTGATGATTGGGCAGTCGAAGCCCAAGCCTATGAAGCTTTTGATGCGCAGCTGGAAAATGACAAAACGCAACTGCTCACTTCTTCTGGCGCGACTGTTCCATTAGAAATCTTTGGACAGCACAATTTGGCAAATCTGAAAGCGGCTTATTTGATTTGCCAGGAATTGGGAATAAGTGAAGACGAGTTTATGGCAGCCATCCCGAGTTTCAAAGGAGCTGCGAAACGCTTGCAACTGCTGCGCGAAGAGAAAGATTTTGTGGCGTATTTGGACTTTGCACATGCGCCTTCTAAAGTAGCTGCGACGATGCGAGCATTCAAAGATCAGTATCCGGAACGGAAGTTAGTCGCTTGTTTGGAACTGCATACGTTTAGTAGTCTGAACAAAGCTTTTTTGCCTCAATATGCCGCCAGCCTGAACCCTGCGGATGAAGCCTATGTTTTTTATAGTCCACACACACTGGAAATTAAAAAACTGCCGTCATTGAGCGAAAAGGAAATTGCGATTCATTTTGAGCATCCAAACTTGCAAGTGTTTACTGACTCAGCCGCCTTGCAAGCTCAATTGAAGCAATACACTTGGCAGCACACCAACTTGTTGATGATGAGTTCAGGCACGTTTGGCGGTTTGAATTATCAAGAATTTGTGGCTGAACTTTAATCCCGTAAAACGCATTTTTACTAGGTCTTCCATCTGATAATCTTAATCGAGCATGAATACTATCTCTCCCAAAGTCATCCAAGAAGCCTATACCTACGAAGCCTATCGCCAACTGATCGACGATCTGTTGCTTCAAAAGAAAGCTACCGGCGACGACCATAGCGAAGCCATGTTGCACTACACGAATATGAATATCGTTCGGATGAATCGTTTAGACAAAAAAGTCAAACTATATGAGGAGACTATTGAGTTTTTAAACAAATTGGAGGATAGTCAAATTTGGTTAGTCTTGACAGAAGGTTGGTGTGCCGATGCCGCGCAGACAATTCCTGTGATGCATAAAATGGCAGAGGCAAGTGAACATATTGAATTGAAATTGATTTTGCGCGATGAACATTTAGACATTATGGATCAGTTCCTGACGAATGGCGGACGTTCCATTCCGAAGTTGATTGTCTTGAATGAGGATCTAGAAGTATTGGCAAGTTGGGGACCACGACCGACGGAAGCACAAGAACTCATGCTCCAAGCGAAAAATATGCTCAAGCAGCTGGAAGGCGATGCGAAAACGGCTGGTATCGAACAGCTAAAAATTGACATCCAAAAATGGTACAATAAGGACAAAACGATACAAACACAGCAGGAAATTATAGCAGCGTTGAGCTAGGATAGATATCCTAACAACAGCGTATGATTTCAATTATATAGATTCAGAAAATATGATTAACTGTCGTTTAAAAATTAATCGGCTAACGAATCTCTTTTACTAAGTGCGACTTTAGTCGCACGCTTTTGTTATGAATACCTATCAGAATGAATACCTCATAACAACAGCGTATGATTGAAATCATACCTAGTGTACCAATTTTCAAATAAGCCGATGAACTATCTCACTATCTCACTATCTCACTATCTCACTATCTCACATCTCACATCTCACATCTCACATCTCTAATTCTACTTCATCAAGCCCGCCAACAGCCAATCGGCAATCAGCTCCCGATTGCGCGTAACGACTAGCCGCTGCTGATCGCGATCATGTTTGATATTACCCAATTCCACATACACGGCAGTCGGTTCTACTTCGCGGAGCATGTGCAAGTCGCGCCCTGTCACCGTACCATGATATTCCCGTCGATATTTGGATCGCATCGTTTGTTGCAATTTTTGCGCTAGTACTTTTCCTTTCGCGTCGCTAGGATGATGATAGAAAAAAACATCAATCTGCTGATTGGCACGCGAGTCGACGTGAATAACCACCACGGTTTGTTCCGTCACGCCTTGCCATTTATTTTTCTTGTAAAGGTCATTAATAATGTCCGAACGCTGCTTCAAGCGTACCTTTTGAGAACGCGGAATCGGTTGATTGCCCCAAACGAGTTCATCCTGATCGCACTTCAAATATTTGCCATCTCGAATGCCATCGTTGGGGTCACGCACGATCATATAGGCAGTCGCACCGTGCATAATCAAGTTTCGACACAGCCTTAAAGCGACATCATATGCGTATTCGTCTTCGCACAAGCGTTTCTTTTCTCGATACCCAAATGCACCAGGATCAGGTCCGCCATGTCCACTGACGATGTAGTAGACTTTGCCTTGTAGTTTGCTACTGATGCTAGGCGTGGAGGCATATTTGCCAAAAATGGGAAAGTGACCACGTTTGGCAGAAGCGCTCGATAGGTTCGTGCCGACTGGTACTTCTTGTTTGTTGAGGGGGATTTTTTTGGAAACCGCTTCCTTTTGATTGGCGGCATCTATGCTGGCGACCGCTTCAGTGGTGGGCATTGCTGCGTCCGCTTTCAGTTTGCGCTCTACTTCCTTTTTGCAGTGCAATTCATGATATGGCACCCATAGGACTTTGCTATTAGCATAAGATTGTGTTCGGACGTCATTGGCGAGTAGCGAATTGTTGAAATCTTGAATACGCACGGCTTGATCCCAGTCGCTGATACCGATAGTGGTACGGATACTTTTACCATCGTATGTATAGACAATAATAGGTAGCAGATACGTCCGTCCTTTGACGATATACTGTGTTTTTTTGAGTCCATTGATCTTATAGAATTGATCAATATTGCATGGGTAATCCACCAACTGATGGCGACGCAACAAAGCGAGTACACCCTCTCCTTCCTGCGCTATGGTACTGTGATAGTTCTCACTATCGACCGCAGCGAACAGGAATAACTGAGTACTTAAAAAAACAGCAATAAAAAATAATCGTTGATATAGTTTTCTCATGAAGTCATCCTACTCTTCTCCTCAAAATTAACAAATCTACTAGGAAAACGATGCTAGGAGTAGTACAATTGCGATGAAAAGGTTTTGTTAAACTTCCCTAAAAAGTTCCACCTGACTCTCGATAGATCGTCGCCAAGACAACTTGCCCTACTGCCCGCAACGTACGCGGATCAATTTTATCAAACGTATCTTCCGTAGTATGCCAATGCGCTACAAACAGTGTTTCCGTATCCGCAGGTCGATTGATAATGTCGATCATTGGAATTTTAGCAATTTGATTGACAAACAGGTGATCGTCTACCAACTCGCGCGTCGGAACGTCAACGAAGTACGCTCCATAGCCCATACTTTGTGCTAGTTTCCAGACCTTGTTCATGATATTTGGTGCGTATGCCATAGAAATGCCATCCTTCGTAAACCGCGCGTTTTTTGCTCCTACCATATCTAGCAAGATTCCAAACTTAGCCCCGTAGCCTGGCACATGAAAGTTCCGCGCCCAATACTGTGAGCCTAAACACCAAGTTCGGTAGTCGCCATCGTCACTGCCATCGCCGTTGTCTTCTGCATCGAAGAGGATAATATCTACGCCCAAATCTATTGGATTCGCTTGCAGTTGTCGCGCAATTTCTAGCAGTACGCCCACCCCACTTGCTCCATCATCTGCCCCCATAACTGGTTCGTCATGATTATCCTCATCAGGATCATGATCGGCAGTGAAGCGAGAGTCCCAGTGTGCGGCTAGAATCACACGTTGGCTATGCTCAGGATTGTACTGCCCAATAATGTTGGTGGCTTCATAGCTTTCTCCAGTGTACAGATCAGCAGTGAAATCTTGTTCAATGACTGTTGCGCCAAAATCAGCTAATTGGGCGGAGAGCCATTCTTTTGTCTGTCGATGCGCCTCCGAATTGGGTATACGAGAGCCAAATTCCGTTTGTTTTTGAACATATAGCATCGCACTATCTCGGTCGAAGCGGGGAACACTCACAGCAGCAGGTTTGGTTGCGGTATCGGTTGTTTCATCGATTGGCGCATCGTTTTCGCAAGCTACACTCAGAAAAGCGAAGCCTAAACAGATAAGAAATGGTCGTAAAAATGACATGAATTTATCTTTATGTGTAGAGAAGATTAACGCGTTTAGTCTATTGGTATGGTATATCGTTTTGATAGAAACTAGATGAATTTTCTTGCAAAAAAGCACAAATTCAAAATAAAGAGGTAGTATGCTTAGCATGTGTTGTTTGCTTTCCGACAAAAGTCGCTATTTTGACCAAAAACAAATCGAATTTGTCGAAAAACAAAGGATATGTATCCATGTCCTCTATTTTATACCAGACTCATATTTAATGATGAAGAAAAACTTTCCAGATCTATTTCTTTTGATCCTAATTGCGTTAGTCACTTTCGCCTTCATTGGGCTAATTGAAGGCTTTCTATTAGCTGTTTTTTGGGCAGTCATTTTCGCTATTCTGTTTGCTGGCAGTTTTGAAAAGTGGTTAGTCCGAGTAAAAGGTAAGCGCAACTTAGCGGCTTCCATTACGCTACTACAAATTCTTCTCATTGTGATTCTCCCATTAGCGATCATCGGCAGTGTCGTCGTGAATGAAGCGATTGATTATTACCAACAAGTCAACAGCAGCGAAGTCAATATTCAACAGCGCATCAGTAATCTTCGAGAACTCATTCCTGTCAATGATCGTCTTTTGGAGCAGTTTGGGACTAGTGTGGAGGAAATCGAACAAAATGTATTGAACTTCATCACGGGTAGCTTGCAGACGGTCGCTAGTCGGGCAGTAGGGGTTACACAAAACGTGTTTGGTTTCTTTCTCAATCTCTTTTTGATGCTCTACATCCTCTATTTTTTTCTTCGCGATGGGAAGCAATTGGTACGCGATTTGGTTTGGGTGCTACCCATTGGAGATGAGCGAGAGTGGACGTTATTGCGCCGATTTGATAAAGTGTCTCGAGCTACTGTAAAAGGAAGCTTATTGGTCGCATTAGTGCAAGGCTCACTCGGCGGCATTCTGTTTTGGATAGTCGGTATTCCTGCTGCCTTTATTTGGGGTGTTATTATGGTTTTACTTTCCTTGCTCCCTGTCGGCAGTGCCGTGATCTGGTTTCCAGCGGCCATCATTTTGATTGCGGAAGGGGCAGTTGGGAAAGGGGTAGCGGTTATCTTGGTAGGTGCACTATTGATTGGATTAGTCGATAATTTATTACGTCCGCGCTTAGTGGGTCAAGACACGAAGTTGCCCGACTATTTGATTCTTTTATCGACATTGGGCGGTTTGTCCGTCTTTGGCATTTCAGGTTTTGTTTTGGGGCCCATCATCGCCGCATTGTTCGTGAGTTGTTGGCAGATCATGGGCGTAGAATATGGAGGAACACGCACTGAGGCAAAAGATTTCGTGGAAGATAAATTGGATACAAATATTTTTGTTCCAGATGAAGAGATCGAAAATCCGCCAAAGGAACTTGAAGAAAAAAGCGAATGATCTACTACCCGAGTTATAGCTTGTGTAGGATAGTTTGTTTGTCGAGCAAACAGTTGATATTTTTACCTTTCACTATTTTCGCATCACATGATAATTAAATGGTTATTGACCGCTGCCATCGTTTACTTCGTCTATCGCCGATTTATTCAGCCACGCCAACAGGTAGACGGAGCTGCCCGTCAGCGACAGATGCCGCCACAAGAGCGAGACAAGAATGAAGACGAATATATCGACTACGAAGAAGTGGATTGAATTATGGTTTATGGAGAATAGATCATAATCCATGAACTATAGACTCATAATCCATGAAAATCAAACGCCTTCCACAAATTATCCTCTGGCACAGGCGCGACCAACTCGATTGGCTCTTTCGTCACTGGATGATGAAACGACAACTTCCAAGCGTGTAGATGAATCGAGCGGTCTTGATTTTTGCGACGAGCACCATATTTCACATCGCCCTTGATGGGACATCCGATAGCTGCCAATTGCGCTCGAATTTGATGAAAACGTCCCGTGGATAGATTGATTTTCAGTAAGTTGTAATTGTCACTTGTACCGACTACTTCATATTGTAGAACAGCTTCTTGAGCGTCTGCTTCGTCTTTGTCGACTATTATACTTTTCCGACTTTTAGCATGTCGTTTCAAATAGTGCGTCAAGGTATCTTTGTCTTCTGGTGGTTTATTTTTCACAATGGCTAAGTAAGTCTTTTGCACTGTTCGCTCTTGAAATTGCTGGCTCAAAGATTGAATAGCACGGCTCGTTTTGGCTAACAAGACAACACCACTCGCTGGACGATCTAGTCGATGCAACAAATGTAGCTTGGATTTGCTATAAATTTCTGCTAAGTCCAATAGTGACTTCTCTTCTCCTTGATCGCCTTGCGTAAGCATACCGCTGGGTTTATTGAAGGCGACTAATTGGTTGTTTTTATATAGCAACCAATCTCCTATTTGTGCTTTTTCCATGTTCTTGAATGGGTGTCCTAAAAAATTCAACTCAAAGGGTCGAGCAATGAATTTGTTATTTCACGTGATAGTGAGTAAACTTGTGCTACCTCACTTTTAAATTTTATAAAAAATAGTCCAATGACATCGACAGTTACTTATGAAGGCGCATTGCGCACCACCGCTACACATATTAAATCTGGCAACGCCATTACGACTGACGCGCCTACCGATAATCATGGCAAAGGTGAAAATTTTTCGCCGACTGACCTAGTCGCTACCGCTTTAGCAAGTTGTATGGTCACCGTTATGGGCATCAAAGCCAACGCAAAAGGCATCAATATGGACGGTACGACTTCGGAAATTACAAAAATCATGGCATCCCATCCTCGACGAATCGCCGAAGTACAAATCAGAATTGTGATGCCTGCCAATGACTACTCAGCGGAAGACAAAAAGCTATTGGAACATACGGCGCGGACTTGTCCTGTGGCGAAAAGTGTGCATCCTGATATGGTGCAACAGGTGGAGTTTATTTGGCAATAATTAGGTATCCAGAGAGCCTTACAAAGGTTGGCTTGCCACAAAGGTCACTACGCAACCTTCGCAAGGCGCAAGTCCGATCAATGAAAAGTAGTATCTTTCCCTTTCAAAACGAATAAACTAGCATTCAAACATGGAGTTTTCTAACATTGACTTTGGCGTCTTTTTTGGCTACATCTTTCTCATGATGGGCTTTGGCATTTGGATTGCCAATCGAGAAAAAACAACCAACACACAAGACTATTTTCTGGCCAGCAAAGCTTTACCTTGGTGGGCAGTTGGTGGCTCACTCATTGCTTCCAATATCTCGACGGAGCAGATTCTGGGGATGAACGGCTCGGGCTATGCGATTGGTCTTGCGATTGGTACATACGAATTGATGGCGGCGTTGACACTCTTGATTGTCGCCAAATACTTCTTACCTATCCTTCTCAAAGAGAATATTTATACCATGCCACAGTTTCTGATGCAGCGCTACGACAATCGCGTGAAGTCACTGATGGCAGTATTTTGGGTCGCCCTTTTTGTCTTCGTCAATATTACTTCTATTCTCTATCTCGGTGGTTTGGCGATTCAAACGTTGATGGGCTTTCCGCTTTGGTTGGGCATTGTTGGTTTAGTCATTTATTCGGCTAGTTTTTCCATTTTTGGTGGGCTAAAAGCGGTCGTTTGGACAGATGTAATTCAAGTGGTCGTACTCGTCATTGGCGGTATGGTCGCTAGCTGGGCAATTGTCTCTTTTGTGGGTGGTGGCAGCTATTTAGGTGGCATCAGTGAGTTGTTGGACAAAGCACCTGAGAAATTTGATATGATTTTTGAAAAGGATGTGGTCTACACCGATATTGGAACGGGCGAAACGAAATCGGCATACGATTTGCTACCAGGCATCAGTGTATTGATTGGTGGGATGTGGATTGCGAATTTATATTATTGGGGAAACAATCAGTACATCATTCAGCGGGCTTTGGCAGCGAAAAGTATCAAAGAAGCACAGCGAGGCGTGGCATTTGCGGCTTTCTTGAAGTTATTTATGCCACTGATTGTCGTGATTCCTGGTATTGCAGCATACGTCATTTTGCAAGACCCGCAAGCGTATGGATTTGAAGGGGCAGGTTTGAATAAAGCAGACGAAGCGTTCCCTTGGGTACTCAATAACTTCGTCGGTGTTGGGCTAAAAGGCTTGACCACAGCAGCTTTGATTGCAGCCATTGGTTCTTCGATTAGTTCCATGGTCAATAGTGCGTCGACCATTTTCACCTTAGATATTTATCAGCCGCTACGCGAAAAGAAACGCAGAGACAACGGCATTATCGACGATGCAGACGCTATGGCTACCAACGAAACACATTTAGTCACCGTCGGTAAAATTTCAGCGACGGCAGCGTTGTTGATTGGAGCAGTAGTTGCGCCAGCATTGGGTTCGCTGGAACAGGTGTTTCAATACATTCAAGAATACACTGGCTTCATTAGTCCGGGGGTAGTTGCTGTTTTTGTGTTTGGTTTCTTTTGGAAGCGCACCACTGCGAATGCGGCGTTTACAGCGATTGTCGCTTCTATTCCATTGGCGTTAGCGTTGAAGTTTGGTTATCCAGATTTACCGTTCTTGGATCGAATGGGCTTCTCTTTTTTAGCGTTGTCCGCCTTGATTGTGTTTATTTCTTTGAGCGAACGAAAAGGGACATTACCGAAGCGTTCTGGGGAGTTGGGATTGAAGTTAGGTGTGATAGCTTTCTTAGTCGTCATTTCCGTACCTTCTGGCTTCAAATTTATTGTTGAAAATACAGCAGGCTCGATGGACTTCTTCTTTGGCATTTTCATTTTGCTATTGGCTGGCGTAGTTGTTTATATGTTGCTCACTGAACGTCGACAAGATGATCCGAAAGCGGTTACCGTTCAATCTTCTTTGTTTAAAACGGATGGCATATTCAATATTTCTGCGGTAGCGGTGATGCTGGTGTTGGTGGCGATTTATGCGGTGTTTTGGTAGGGGGATGGACAAAAAATAATGAGCGATAGCTGATAGAGTTATTGCTCATTCTTCTTACTCCACCAACTTCAACACGATTTCCTTCAAACCTTTCAGTATCCGAAAGATGTCTAAGATACCATTTTCAGTGGCTGAAAAATATGCGTTACTAATCGCATATTGATCGTCTTGTAGTGCCATAAAATACCAGTTCTGTCCATTGACGAAGCATCCGTAAATTGGCAGACGGTTTTCATTGAGTGCTTGTCCGACCAGCATAGCTGCTAAATTTTGTCCAGCTGGGTCGCCCGAAGAATTGGATTCTTTTTTGAATTCATGGAAGGCAAAATAAGGTAATCTTGGGGAGCGATAGCCAGAAGCTAACATACCGTCTGTTTTTCCGAAAAGCTCTACGTTATTGATCGTAGCGCTCAAATTTCGTTGAGCAAAAAAATTGAACTTTGGATGCGTGTAGCGAACCATAGCAAACAGTGGACCAATAAAGTTAAGGCTCAATTCTTGTTCGTTCCAATGTAGTACGTTCAGTTCGAGCAGTTCACGAAAACCATAGAGTTGTTGCTGCTCAACGGCGGTAACTTCTGTAGTCATATTCAACCATTCATCTAAAACAGCTAATCGAAAAGGAGACTTTAGCTGGAAGGTGTCTTCCAAATAGGGTAGCGTACAACTGGCGAAATTCATCTTGTCCATAATGATTGCTATTTGCTGGTAGAACAAATAGATAGAACGTAAAGTTGGTCGTACTGCAATTGAGGCAGAATAGAAAACACAAAACCCGATAGCACAAACGCACTATCGGGTCTTATTTCTTTCAGAAAACCTGAACCATCCTACACCAAAATCCGAATCGGATCTTGCAAAATATCCTTAAACGAGTTTAAGAATTTTGCGCCACTTGCTCCATCCACAACACGGTGATCGCAAGACAGTGTAACTTTCATTTGCTTGCCTGGCACAACTTCGCCGTTCTTCACCACTGGCTTATCAATAATGCCACCAACTGCCAAAATACAAGCATCTGGTGGATTGATGATCGCTGTAAATTCTTCGATGCCGAACATGCCTAAATTAGAAATCGTAAAGGTATTACCTGTCATTTCTTGTGGCTGCAATTTGCGTTTTTTCGCGCGTCCAGCCATTTCTTTCACTTCCGTATTGATCTGCGATAGCGTCTTCATGTCAGCGTGGCGAACGACTGGCACTAACAAACCATCGTCTACTGCGACTGCGACGCCAATGTTTACATTTCGATTCTCCCGAATGTGATCGCCCATCCAAGAGGAATTGATCGACGGATGCAAACGCAAAGCTGCTGCTGCTGCTTTCACCACCAAATCGTTGAACGAAATTTTGACTGGCGACACTTCATTCAACTGCTTGCGCAATTTGATGGCATTGCTCATGTCAATCTCTACTGTCAAATAGAAGTGTGGTGCCGTAAACTTACTCTCTCCCAATCGACGCGCGATGACTTTGCGCATCTGCGAAACTGGTGTGTCTGTGTAGTTGTCGTCGCCAGAGTTGAAGCTAAAGGGTACGACAGCTGGTGCAGGTACTTCTGCTGGCGCAGGTGCTGCTTCTTTTGCTGGTGGAACGTTGGGTGTCACGACTGGCGCGGTGGCTGGAGCGGCTGGTGCAGCACTCGGCGTACTACCTTGTTGTTCCATCACCGCTTCCACATCGCGCTTCACGATGCGTCCTTGATCGCCTGTTCCGCTTAAACTGGCGAGGTCTATTCCTGCATCTTTCGCCATACTTTTCGCTAGTGGCGATGCTTTGATGCGACTATCGTTATCTGATTTGGGGGCTTCTGCGTTCGCTGCTTCTTTTGGGGCAGGTTCTGGTTCGCTAGTCGTTTCGGTTTCGACGTCATGGC
The DNA here is from genome assembly GCA_964385665.1 of uncultured Saprospiraceae bacterium. GTDB lineage: Bacteria > Bacteroidota > Bacteroidia > Chitinophagales > Saprospiraceae > JAAUTG01. The sequence continues at coordinate 6,498 of CAYLPW010000072.1, read as the reverse complement.
TTTCGGCTTCTCCATTGCTAGCTGCACCGCCTGCTGCTGCTTCCATTGCTGCTTTCCAATCTTCGCCTTCTTTGCCTACTACTGCAATAACAGAATCGATGGGTACAGCACCGCTCTCTATTGCGATGTGCAACAATACGCCATCCGCTGGACTGTCAAAATCCATCGTCGCTTTGTCCGTCTCTATTTCTGCTAACAATTCGCCAGTCTCTACCTCGTCACCGACACTTTTGTGCCATTCGACTAAATTTCCTTCTTCCATGGTATCGCTCAAGCGCGGCATGGTGATGACTTCTGCCATGATCTATTTCTTTTTTCTAAATGTTAGATCGCAAAAATGCAATATTTCAGATGATATAAAAAGCAAAGTAGGGAATTCTCTACCTTTTCCAGCAAGAACAGTTTTTTGAGGCTTCTGTTTTTGTTCTGCTTTAACTTTTATTACTATTGAAACGTTTTTGTCACGTTGCGTTCGCGCTATACATTTAAAGTGTCCAATTTTAAACTACCTCTTTGTCAATGCGCCTTTTCATTTGGCTTCTAATAGTAGGACTTTGCTACCAATGTGCCACCGTCGGCTCATTAGGCGGAGGTCCACGCGATGAACAGCCGCCACAATTAGATACCCTCTATTCGACACCCAATATGTTGACGAACTTTACGCCACAGAACATTACGTTGGCATTCGACGAGTGGGTGAAGTTAGAAAATGTCTTTGAGCAAATTGTGATTTCACCGCCGATAGAACCAGCTCCTGAATTTAGATTGCAAAAGAAGAGTGTGGTGATTGAATTTGAGGAAGGCACAGAACTACGCGAGAATGCGACTTATACGATCAATTTTGGGGAAGCGGTCAAAGATTTGACCGAAAGCAATCCAGCGGAAGACTTGCGTTTTGTGTTTTCGACGGGTGGTTTTATTGACTCGTTGTCGGTCAGTGGAATGGTGCGTGATTTAATGGAAGGTGAAGCGGTAGAAGACGCTTTAGTCATGTTGTATGACAACTTAGCTGATAGCGTCGTACGAACGCAACGTCCTTTTTATTTTGCTCGGACGGACGAAAACGGGCAATATCAAATTCAAAATGTACGCGCTGACACCTTCAAAGTATTTGTGTTAAAAGAAGATATTAGTAACTATTTGTACGATTCTGACTTGGAGTTCATTGGCTTTCCCGACAGTCTGTTGGTCTTGGATACACAAAGCGTGAGCAACTACGATTTTATCATTTTTCAAGAAGAACCGGAGTTATTTTTGCAACGCGCCGATACCTCGACGTATGGATTAGCCAATCTCATTTTCAATAAAAAACCACGCGATTTATCGTTCCAATACGAAGCCATTTTCGATGATCTGTATGTTGACTATGAAAAAGATAGTTTGCGACTATGGTATGATATTGCTGATTCCGTTGGGCAATTTATCGTTCGGCAAGATACCTTGATGAGTGATACGCTGACCTTGACGAGTTCAAGACGAGCAGCCTTTATCGAATCTGCTACTTTAAACCTATTGAAAGTCAAAAAGGAAATTGACCAGAACCCAGCCCTACCACTTAGTTTGACGTTCCAGCGTCCATTAGCCAACATAGATAGCAGCCGAATCAATATTTACGCCGATACAATTTTGACTTTAGTAAATGCCCGATACGAACTAGACACTACCAATATTCGTGACCTCAACATTCGCGTCGCTTGGCAAGAAGAAAAACCTTATCAAATAGAAATTTTACCCAATGCGATCACTGATATATATGGTGTCAGCAATACTGATACGATTCGGCAAACGGTCAATGTGCTGTCCAGTGAAGATTTTGGAAGTTTGACGCTCAGTGTCGTCGATTTGGACAGTACACAGCAATATGTCATCAAGGTAAATTTAAGTGGTGCGCCACCGATTGGTGAGTTCGTGGTGAGTGATGTCAGCGAATGGCAGCAAACCTTTACCGCCATTCCCACTGGCAAATATCAAGTCGAAATTGTGAGTGATCGGAATCGAAATGGACGATGGGATACGGGAAGTTATACCTTAAAAACGAAAGCCGAACCTATTTTTAGTCAGACCTTAGAACAGTTGCGTCCGAGTTGGGATTTGGAGGCAGAGGTAAGGTTAGAGACGGTAGATGTTGAACGATAGATGGTAGTATACCTACACATCAATATGATTTTATTAAAAGTCCAATCTTGACAATAGTTGAAATAGGTGTATGTCCTGTCTCTTAAATTTCTCTGCCATTCTTAAAATAGCTTAAATAAAATCTAAAAACTTATAGAAAGAGAAAAATCTCTTTGGCAGTAAGTATTCATTTTACTTATTTTTACAAGTAGCTGATTATCAATGTCTTGCATCTTCAAGATAATGGACAAACTTGCATAAACAATTCAATAACTACCCTGTTTAAGCAACATAAACAATTTTATCTTCCTCATTTAGAATGCTAAACTGATGAAGAATAGATTAGGCATCAACGAATAATTGTCATTGAAATCAGCAACATGATTAAAACAGAATTGCAGAAGGAAATTCCTCTATTACTTCAAAAGATACAACCTCGCAGTGATCTGCCAGTAATGATGAAGGACGAGGATGTTCACGTTTTTCTAGAAGCTTTAAGAAGCGTAGATGCTTTCTCTCTAACCCTCGCCGAAGACTTACCAAAAGGACTGTCCAATCCTGCTATTAGTCTATTGCGTCGCCTTCGATCGGCGTATGCTTTACCCGTTGGACAGCTCATTTCATTAGTGCATCAACTGGTGAATGAAGTCGTTCCTGAGAAAGGTGCTGACTGGCAGCAAATTGCCCACGACATCTTCCAGCACCCTGATCGAAATACTAGCGTTGCTAAACTTTTGTTGCAATATAGTGAAAACGAAGAAGTCATCGAACTGATTCACAACTTGGAAGTCGATGACCCACATGCGATTTACCCGACTTCACCCTATCGGACTTCTTCAGGAAAAGTCAACGCCACGGAAGACTATCGGCACATCGAAGCGGTGATGACCACTTCTACCATGACCGAAATTCATATTGAAGAAGGCATTTTAAATGTCGACAATCCAATTCTAAAAAATCTATATCAGCCACTCGGCAAGTGCATCTGCGTCATTGACTCCAATGTACAAGAATACTACGGCAATGAAGTGATCGCTTATTTTGAGCATCACGGCATTCAGCTAGAGAAGTTGGTGTATCGCGCCATGGAAATTGACAAAGGCATCCACATGGTAGAGCAGCTGTTGGCGGACTTCAAGCGAATAGGCGTTTCTCGACAAGAACCAGTTTTGATCGTTGGTGGTGGTGTTATCGCGGATGTGGGTGGTTTGGCATGTTCGTTGTATCACCGCAATACGCCGTATGTCATGTTGGCAACGTCGATTGTTTCTGGTATTGATGCAGGTCCTTCTCCGCGTACGTGTTGCGATGGCTTTGGCTTCAAAAATTTGTTTGGCGCGTATCACGCACCAGTCATGACCCTCACAGATCGTACGTTCTTCAAAACGCTGCGTACTGGCTGGATTCGGCATGGCGTGGCGGAGATTATCAAAATGGCAGTAGTCAAAAATAAAGAGTTGTTCCACCTCTTGGAAGATACTGGTTTTGACCTCATTACTTCCCAATTTGGCACAAATACTGACGACGCTCTATTGAGTGAGAAAGGACAACGGGTACTGGCACTTGCTATGTGTAGCTACGTCGAAGCGGAATACGATAACCTTTACGAAACCCATCAATGTCGTCCACATGCCTACGGACACACTTGGTCGCCTGGCTATGAGATTCCATCGGGCATGTTGCATGGTCATGCAGTGGCTTGCGGTATGGGATTGGGCGCACACATGAGCTACCTGCAAGGTTGGATCAGTGAAGAAGATCGCAATCGAATCATGCAATTGATTAGCAACTTCGAGTTGAGTCTTTGGCATCCCATACTGGATAATGTCGAGTTGATTTATAAAGCGCAAATTAAAGTTATCGAAAAACGAGGCGGTAATCTCGTCGCACCCTTGCCGAAAGGAGAAATTGGACAATGTGGTTACCTGAATGAGTTGCCTTTTGAAGAGATGAAACAAGTCGTTTCTTCTTACAAAGCTATTTGTCAGAGTTACCCTAGAAATGGGTTAGGTGTAGAAGCGCACTGCAAAGATGTGGGCTTGGAAGATCCTTCTACGGTTGGTCATTTGTCGATTGGAGACATGAAGGCAGCGGTTGTCAACTAGGCTTTACTGGAAGTTTGGAAGGTTTACTAAATTTTCAAAGTTTAGTAAACCTAATCTCAATCTCTATTCTCTAACATCTAACATATTAATAATCATGAGCATCAAAGCACTATTCATTGGCTCCATCGGAGTTGTTACTGAAACATCTGACTATCAACGAAGAGCCTACAACCAAGCCATGTCTGAACATGGACTTAGCTGGGAATGGTCACCAGAAATTTATAAAGAATTGCTACAAAGCAATGGCGGCAAACAACGCCTACATACGCTTTCTCGATCCACTGGACAGCCATTAGATCAAGATACCATCGACAACATTCATGCGCGGAAGACAGCACTCGCGTGTGAAATGATCAAGGAAGATCAACTGTCGCCGCGAGCTGGTTTGGTCGATTTAATCAAAAGTGCGAAAGAACACGGGGCGAAAGTGGCTTGGGTGACTTCTACCTACGAAGAAAATACGAATGCGATCTTAGAAGCGGCAGATGGTCAACTATCGAAAGCTCATTTCGATCATATTTTTCATCGTCCAGATATTGAGAATAGCAAACCTGCTCCAGATGCGTACGAGAATGCGTTGCAGCATTTTGGATTAGAGGCTTCGGAATGTATTGCTATTGAAGATTCGTTGACCTCTTTGTTAGCAGCAAAAGCAGCTGGTATTTTCACAGTCGCTACGTTGGGTGACTTCCACGATGAGCAAGTCGATAATATCGCGGATGTGGTGTTGGATAGTTTGGACGAAACTAGTTGGGGAGAGTTGACGAAGCAAGCGAAGGCATCTCGAAGCATGGCGCAGGCGGCATAATGAAATGACAAGTGCGACTGAAGTCGCACTCTTTTGTTATAGATGGTTATCTGATTGGCAAATCATAACAAAAGCGTATGAATCGTAAAAGAACATGACAAGCATGATAAATACAAGCAAAACCACTGCAAAAAAACTTCGTCCCATCACCCCTCATTCCATTTTAACTGCCAAATTACTAGAACTTCAACAACTCCTACAAGACACCAACGCGAACGAATCGTACGTAGACGCATTACAAGACTGCCTAGACCTGGCATTGCCATTCGACAACTACGTAGCCGACCATTCAACCGCCCCTTCTAAAGCTCTAAACGAGCTAGAAGCCAACACCAACGACATCGACTGGGACGCTGCCTACAACAAGGGCGAAACCGAACTTCAACTCGAGCGAGAAATGCTATCGGGTGGCTTGGAAGGACAGTTTTTGAAGATGCTGGTCGGCATTGCAGGCGCAAAACGAATTTTAGAAGTCGGTTCATTTACTGGCTACGCGTCTTTGGCGATGGCAGAAGCTTTACCTGAAGATGGACAGTTGATCGCTTGCGAATACGATCAATTCACCGCAAAATTTGCTGAACAGCAATGGCAAAACAGTGAACATGGGTATAAAATAGAAGTACGCGTAGGCGATGCGCAACAAACACTACAAGACCTCATCAAAGCCAACGAAACCTTCGATCTCGTCTTTATAGATGCGGACAAACAAGGCTACATCAACTACTACAACACTATTTTAGAAAATAACCTCATCCCAAAAGGTGGACTCATCTGTGTCGATAATACCCTCTTTATGGGGCAAGTCTATGGCGCAGAACCAGTCACCGACAACGGCAAAGCCCTTCATCATTTTAATCATTTCGTTCGTGAAGACCACCGAGTAGAGCAAGTACTCCTTCCCCTACGCGACGGACTAACTTTGATCCGACGTGTTGTATAATGTATCTGATTTTTTGCGGTCGTTGGTCGTGCTAGTCGCATTGGCGATAGGTGGACTGCTGACCTTACCGACGGTCGTTTGGGCGCAAATTCGTCTATGGTTGTCTAAAAAAGAACAGCCAAATCCAAGTGGACGAACGGTTTTATTGACTGGTGGCAAAATGACCAAATGCCTGCAACTGGCGCGGATGTTTCACGCCATGGGCGACCGTGTCATCGTCGCTGAAACGGAACCTTATCAGTATTGTGGCACTCGCTTTTCTAATGCCATTGACCAATACCTCATCATTCCTAAAATAGAAGGAGACGGCAAGGCATATATGGAAGCACTGATCGATATTACTGAACGCGAATTGGTCGATCTGTTTGTACCTGTGGCTAGTCCCAAATCAGCGTTTTATGACGCCATGGCAAAGCCCGATTTTCCATCCTTTACCAAAGTCTTTCATTTCGATGAAGAGATCGTCAAACAGCTAGACGACAAGCATCAATTTATTCAGTTGAGCAAACGCTTTGGTTTGTCCACGCCCG
>CAYLPW010000071.1:0-19967 GCA_964385665.1 uncultured Saprospiraceae bacterium | reverse complement strand
GAGTTACTGAAGCTTCCGTCACCATCGACCAAAAGGTTCATGGAGAGATTCAATCTGGCTTGCTTATTTTATTGGGAATAGAAGAGGCAGACACATCAGAAGACATTGCGTGGCTGTGTCGAAAGATTAGTCAATTACGCATCTTCAATGACGAAAATGGTGTGATGAATCGTTCGCTGTTAGATGTGCATGGAGAAGCCTTAGTTGTCAGTCAATTCACCTTGCACGCTAGCACTAAAAAAGGCAATCGTCCTTCCTACATTCGAGCAGCGAAACCTGATGTGGCGATTCCCTTGTACGAAGCATTTGTCGACCAACTAAGTATCACTTTAGGCAAAACAGTACCAACGGGACAGTTTGGGGCGGATATGAAAGTACGATTATTGAATGACGGACCTGTCACGATTTGGTTGGATTCTACATCAAAGGAATGATGGATTAACTTGGTTTTGTCTCGTATGATTAAAATCATACGCTTTTGTTATGGTAGAGCAATCAAATCGAATGACCTTCGTAACAGAAGCATACGATTGAAATCGTATTTATCTTAGCCCTCAAACAGTCTATTCTTCCCAAAACAATTCCATAGCAATATAATCCGCCAACAATTTACCAGAACGGGTCAGCATATAGCGATCCGCTTCTTTTCTAGCTTGTTCATTTTTAAGAAATGAAGTGATTTGTTGCTGAAAGTACGTCCAATATACGTCACCAAACGCTTGAATATCTTTTACCTCACAACCCCAAATTGTACGCAAGCGTGTCAATACATATTCATTGTAGCGTTGCGCAGTAGTAAGTGTTTCTGACTCAAATGGAAGCTCATTCTTGGCTACTCCTTTCAAATATTGAGCGTTGTGCGCTACATTCCATTGTCGGCTATTGCCATCGAAAGAGTGGGCAGAAGGACCTACACCTAAGTAGGAAACACCTAGCCAATAATTCGTATTGTGTTGAGCAAATTGATCGGGTTGGGCAAAATTGGAGATCTCATAATGAAGGTAACCTGCCGCCGTTAATTGCTCTATCAAGTAAACAAACTGCGCACTCGCCTTTTCTTCGTCAACAGGAGGTGATTTACCCACGGCAACTTGATGTGCTAAAGCGGTTTGTGGTTCGACAGTGAGCGCGTAACAGGATAAATGTGGAATATCAAATGCCAATGCGGTTTCGACATTTTTTGCCCACATCTCATTCGTCGTTGTTGGACTTCCATAGATTAGGTCAATCGTCAAATTGTCAAAGCCGACTTTCTTCGCTTTTTGAAGACACCGTTTAGCTTCTAAAGCGTTGTGTGCGCGATTCATAAAAGCTAAATCTTCTTCAAAAAAAGATTGGATACCGATGCTCAAGCGATTGATGGAGGTGTGGGAAAGAGCCAGCAATTTCTCATCCGTGAGGTCGTCAGGATTAGCTTCTAACGTAATTTCTGCATTGGACTGAATGGTGTGAAACTGGTTGACTTGATCTAGTAGTTGATTGATTTCACGAGTCGATAACAAACTAGGTGTGCCCCCTCCAAAATAGATGCTTTGTAGTGATTCACCTTTCAAATAGTCTTTTTGAAGTTCAATTTCTTTTGAGATTGCACTTAGCATCTCTTCTTTGTATCGCAGCGAGGTTGAAAAATGGAAATTGCAATAATGGCAAGCCTGTTTACAAAAGGGAATGTGAAGGTAGAGACCTGCCATGTTTAGTTATGCTTTTTTTGTGAGCTGCTACAGTACCGACTAAATTTGACTGTGCTTGAAGATACAAATGCGCAACAAATATAGTTGATCAGAAATCAGTAAATAAGTACACTCCATTCATCTCCTATCCGTGTAGAAATAACAACGTCTCCTTTCTAGTTCAACCTACCATTACGTCAATAGCTTTTAATTCCAATACTATAGTTTTCAAAGTCAGCATTATCCCGTACCTTCAATACTTCATTTAAAGAAGTCTCATGAAACGTTTACTTTTTATTTCCATCTTATTCTGTACGAATATCATTAGCGTCGAAGCACAGACCGTCAACTACAGCGAACACATCGCACCCATCATCTACGAGAAATGCACGAGCTGCCACCGTGAAGGCGAAATAGCACCGATGCCATTGACCAACTACGACGAAGTACGAAATTGGAGCGAAATGATTCAGTATGTCACCGAAATCCGCTATATGCCGCCATGGAAACCCAATCCAGAGTACAGCAAGTTTTTAGGTGAAAATTATCTAGAAGACGAAGAAATTCAATTGATCGCCGATTGGGTGGAAGCTGGCACACCACAAGGCGATCCCATGAAAGAACCTTCACTTCCTTACTTTCCAGATGGCTCTCAGTTGGGCGAACCAGATTTAGTGTTGACCTTTGAAGAATCCTTTCAACATAGCGGAAACAATAGAGACGACTACCGCATATTTGTACTGCCTACGAACCTGACAGAAGATCGACAAATTGCAGCTTTAGAGCTGCGTCCAGGCAACAAACGAATCGTTCATCACGCTATTTTTAGCTACGATGATACTGGCAGAGCGCGCCAGTTGGATGCTGCTGATGCTAAGTACGGTTACAATGGCTTCGGCGGCTTTGGTATTTCCAACAATCCATTACAAACAGAAATGTTACCAGGCTATGTGCCAGGACAACAGCCTCGTTTTTTCCCAGCGGGTATTGGGCAGCAATTACCTGCTGGTTCGGATTTATTGATTCAGATGCACTACGCACCTGTTCCGATGGCGCAATCCGATTCTTCCACGGTCAATATCTTTTTTAAAGAAGAGCAGGTTGAACGCGAAGTCCGTACCGAATTCTTAGTTCCTATTTCTGGTATGATCGTCAATGGACCATTCATTATTCCAGCGAATCAAGAGAAAACATTTCATTGTCGGACGACTGTGCGAGAGAAGGTGAGTTTGATCTCTATTACACCACACATGCACTTACTAGGGAAGAAATGGGAAGTATATGCAGAAACTCCTAGTGGTGAACAAATACCACTTATCAAGATTGACGATTGGGATTTTAACTGGCAAGGTACATTTCATTTTGATCGCTTTATTGTATTGGATGCTGGTTCGACTATACATGCTTTTGCGACTTACGACAATACATCTGACAATCCTAACAATCCAAACTTTCCGCCCCGTTGGATGAGTTGGGGGGAGAAGACAACGGATGAGATGTTCTTTCTGCCCATCGCTTATGTTCCTTACCAAGCAGGTGATGAAAATGTCGTCTTTCAGGACGATCAAACAACTTCTACAGATAACACTGTGGTTTTGAAGTATCCAGAAAACAAACTCTATCCTATTTTTCCGAATCCAGCATCGGATCAAATTACTGTCGGATTTACCTTAGCTAAGGGAAGCGCTGTTAATTTAGATATTTACGATGTGCAAGGAAAGCTAGTTGAAAATGTCAATCAGAAAGTAGTTTATCCAATTGGGCGACATCAACTGCATATCCCTATCTCAGATTTACCAAAAGGCGTTTACTTTTTAAGTTTAATTGGTGAGGATTTTAAGCTGACGGAATCGTTTAGTGTGCAGTAAATTAGTTAGTAGGCTCTCGTTTCCTGCGAGTGCCTACTTTGAGACATAAAGAGCGTCTAATAAGTACTGATCTTATTAGACGCTTTCCTTTAGCTAAAAAAGTGGAAAGTAGGTGGTCATGGGAAACGACCACCTACTTCATTTAATCGTAGTTTAAAAAACTCGGTACATTCGTCATTATCCCTAGATGAGTTCTAGCTCTCACCGCGACGTAATAGTTGTCGCGGACTTCTGGAAACTCCAATGGAGATACGCCATCTATGTCTACGATGTCCCCGTCACGCTGCACAAGCGCAGAGCGTGTCGCTAAAAGAAAGGAAGGGTTTCCACTATCGCGCAATTCTACAAACACCCAGTCCACAATAGCATCATTGCCAGTAGCTGCCAAAATCATTGGGTTACTAATGGTCTCTCCACCACCACCTCCAACATGTTGGAATCCTAGGGAGGTAAACGGTTCTGTCAGACTTAGCTGACTGCGAAGATCGTTTGTCATTAAGTTAGCAGTTGCCTCAAAAGCACCTTCCAAGGCTACTTTAGCACGCAACAATACAGGTGGACGATTGCACTGTAAGAACAACGCAAAGTCACTCTGTGCATCCTCATATCCATCGATCATAATATAATAAATACCTTCCGTCAATGTCGTTTGAATGCGTTCATCAGCTGTTCCTGAATTGGCACTCCGAGCAACCTCGTTCTGCGTTTGCTCACAATCACTCAATAAAAATAAATCTAGGTTAGCATCTAGATTTTCTAAACGTATATCTATAGGTCCATCCTCTGCATAGAACAAATAAACTGCCTCGCCACCACGATACTGTTCAATTAGGTTGCCGCCATGAAATAGATAGTCGTTATCCGCTGCAATAGTAGAACCACTTACCCCAAAGAGAACATTATTACCATTTGGCGTACAGTCAATATCCAAGGGGGAGTCGCAGGCAGTTGGTGTTGTAATCATCAAATTAAACGCACTAGACGCGTTCCCGAAACCATCGACGATGACGTAGTAAGTATTGTTACTGACCAAATCAATGGTGATGACTTCATCATTCAAACCACTTATCGTACTACTGGCAATGACCGCATTCACAGGATCACAATCATTCAATACAAAAAGATCAAGGTCATTATTCAGATTGCTTAAGGTAATATCAAAGGGACCCGTTTCATCAGGTGTAAACACATACACAATCTCCGTACCGTTCCAGCCACTAAAGCCATCATAATTTTGAAAATTGTTCTGCCCCAGACCAGTATTACCTTGATAGACAACATCACCTACGATTCCGTTTGGACTTGCGCAAGTACCGCCAGAAGGACAATTCAAAGTGACCGTATAGCTACCTGCTGCTCCATTGAAGCCATCGACCATAATATAATAGGTGCCTGCCGCTAGGTTCTGCTGAATAGATTCGTCCGTGAGCCCACCTAATGTAGAGCGGTCGATTTCATTGTTAATTGGGTCACAAGCATCCAGTAGAAATAAGTCTAGGTCTGTATTTAAGTTTGTCAGATCAACAGTCGTATTTCCTCCAATTGTTGTGAACTCGAATACCACCTCACCACCTGTCCAGCCAGCACCGCTATTGCCATGTGCAGAGTAGTAATCGGTCATGCCAAAGGTAGAGCCAGTTCGTTGTTCACCACATTCTAACACAATAGGGGCGTCACATGGATCCATACAGCCAACGCTCAACTCGTAAGCACTAGTCGTATTAGCATTTCTAGCGTCTACAAGCAGAAAGTAGGTTTGTCCTGCGTTCAGATTAATCATGATCGTTTCGGCGTTCGTTCCTAAGTTGGTACTACTAGCAATAGCGTTTGTATTGTTGCAGGACGTCAAAATGAATAAATCGACATCCGCAGTCAGGTTCTTCAATTCAATCGCTGTCAAGCCTGAAGTATTTGGAGTTAAGGTGTGAATGTATTCTTTTCCAGGTCGACTGAACGGTGCACCATAACTATTAAAGACACTTTGACCATCTGCTGTATTCCCACTATAGCTGTCCTCGCAGCTCACCACTTGCGGATTGCTACAACTATTCGTTGTATTATAGCCTGGAATACTCAACTGACCCGTATTGCCTGGATCGAGCCAGTCCTTCAAGCGTCGTCGACTATCGGTAGCTCCATCATTGAGCCAAGACCAAGCCAATTGCCCAAAATAGTCTTCTTCACCATTGTCTTGGTTGTTATTGTTACAAGTCGCAAAACCACCAGAAAACTGTCCGACGATTCGATTATTAGCATTATTGAATAGAGGGGCACCTTGTGAGCTACCTTCCAATGCACCACCATCCCAGTCAAGTACTTCCCAATGAGTCAACTGAGAAGAAAAATTTCCTGTGATCGGGTTGGACGTACTAGCGACCAATGGCGCATTTTCAACAGCTATCTTCTTCGGTGCGTTGTTCGGATGATGAATACTAGTTCCACCTTGAGGTACATTGCCAGTGGCATCCCATCCAGAGAAATAAACATCGTAGCCTGCATCTATCGGACTTTCTGTTAGCTCCAATAGTGCAAAGTTAGATCCATCAATATCTAGTGTATTAGTAGAACTATTGGCTCGAACGACCGCCCCAATAGTGGAGTTGAGCGCAGCTGGAACAGAACCACTACAAGTCGTCTTTTCATAGTTCCATTGAAAGACCCAAGTCGAAAGCAGTGGATTATTGATTGCGTCATAAGTAACGCTTGTGTTATTAGGATTATAGAGACAATTATTAGCTGTCAAAAATAGTAATCGTTGGTTGCCAGCTGTATTCGCCAACAATGCGCCTGTACACCATCGCGTACCATTTCCAACTACTGCCAAGGCAACTGATTTGATCTCATCGCGCCAAGCATCACCTTCTGGGCAAGCTGCGTCGATTAAGCAACCTGTAGAAGCTGGCGGTCGACGATTAAATTCTGATTTGTCCAATTCAGGTGGCGTGATTCTGCGATACCCATGAATAACACCATCAACTGTGATACGTCCTTGCCCTTGCGCAGCAGGAGGCTCATAATAGCCCAAAATGATCTTTTCATCAAAAATGAGAGAGGTGGCAAATTTTCGATCTGCCTTGTTGTTGTCAGCAGTAAATGCACCCAAAATTTGCTCAAAATCTTCGGTAAAGACAAAAAAGCGTCCACCACGAGGCATAAAAAAGTCACTAAATGTCAAGTTCATGGATAGGGCACCAGGCGACTCGATTGCAAATCGCCAAACGCGTCCACCATTTGGCAGGTTGTCCCAGCGACCGTGTGTATTTAAACTAAAACTAGTTTCGAATCGCTTACCAAATCTAGGGGGCAATCCAGCTGCTTCATCTTGTATGTCTTCTTGTTGCAGCTGATTCAAGTCGATACTTGGCAGTTGCACAGTAGGCACATCAGCGGTGATCTGATCTTTGTAGCGTTGCGCGTGAGGAATTTCGGGAATACTGACTTGGGCAGTTAGGGTTGAAACGGTACATAGTAAGGCAATAAATAGCGAAATGCGTAATATATACTGCATGTCATGGAATTTGGTGACAAAAATAGAATTACTGTTCTCCTAGCTACATCAGGGAATAGCTGAAGGGACAATCGTTGTGGTAGATGACGAGCGAATAGAAGACGTTAGATTTTAGACATTAGATACTAGACGATTCAGCTGATAGTCAACTGTTTGCATTTGTTCTAATAGTTAAAAATCATCTGTCAAACTGCTTAGTGTACTGAAAGAAGAGTTAGCATTTACGGATTCGCAAATAGGGAATTGAACGGGAATATCAACTGATTTCCCAGATTTTGTTTGTTGTGGCTAAATTAATTGTTTTTCATAAAAAGGCAAAGTAAAATAGTAAAAATTCGGTGGATATACCTGTATCAAAGTAGCATTAGCATGCGTTAATTCAATAATATATAGCAAACGATTCGTCTTCTAACATGAATACACTTTTAATTTATACGGTAGTTCGAAGTAAACGTTTGCATTACATAGCAGACTATTTATTTAAAATCTTGTCAGGATTATCGGTAGAGTGGACAGATAATGTGGCTTACTTTCAAAGAGCAACCGTAGCAAAACTAAATTATAGCAGCACTACCTTCAATTTTCCATGTTTATCTATTGTACCGCATACCTTGCTTCAAGAGTCAAGCATTCATCCACAACTAATTGATCTACAGTATATTGACAGCACTCCATTTTTTTTTAAAACCAGCGAAACGTATACGGTACGACACGATATTTTAGCAGCTTCCTTTTACTTATTGTCTCGCTACGAAGAATATCTTCCTTTTGAAGCCGATGAGCATGGACGATTTTCAGCACACCAAAGTTTAGCTTATCGGACAGGCTTCTTACAACGTCCAATTATTCAAGAATGGGCAGCATTTGCACAGCAACAACTACAACAACTCTTTCCACATCTTCACTTTCAACGCTCTACGTATCACTTTCAAGCATCCTTTGATATTGACCTTGCGTGGGCCTATCGGCATCGTCCGCTATGGCGAAGTGTGGGCGCAAGTTTTAGAGACATAGGCGCAGGAAATATGGAGGCTGTGCTGAAGCGGTGGAGAAGTATATGGAAGCTAGAAGACGACCCTTACTATGTGTTTGATGAATTAAAAAAATGGCATAACTATCCTCCCATTTACTTTTTTCTACTTGCTGATTATGCTGTACATGATAAAAACATACCGGCCGCACATCCTGAAATGAGAAACCTCATCGAAAGGGTAGGAGTAGCGAATCAAGTCGGTATCCACCCTTCTTATCAATCTAATGAAAACGAACAGCAACTCGCCGTGGAGATCGAACGATTGGGTACTATACTCGAGGAAAAGGTGACTAAAAGCAGACAGCATTATTTAAGGCTTCACTTGCCTATTACTTATCATCGTCTCCTACAACACGGCATTCAGGAGGACTACACGATGGGCTATGCAGACGAAGTAGGATTTCGAGCGAGTACAGCTGTGTCGTTTCGTTGGTATGATCTAGAAGTGGACGCAGTGACGGACTTACTCATCTATCCTTTTCAAGTAATGGATGTGACCCTTAAAACGTATTTGCAACAAACGCCTGACCAAGCAAAGAAAACGTTGAAACAATTGGTCGATGTCACACAACAGTTTGGTGGCATTTTCATTCCTTTGTGGCACAACAGCTCTTTTTCTTCCATCGGTCAGTGGGAGGAATGGAAAGATGTCTATCTCTATTTATTGGAAATTGCTCAACATGATACAATCAACTAACCTACTCCTTTTGCTAAGCATCCTTTGCTGGTCTTGTCGCTCACAGCAACCAACTACCGCACAAAGTGCAAGCAGCTCTCGCATCGCCTTTTACAATGTCGAAAACTTATTCGATACCGTAGATGATCCGAATCATGCGGATGATGACTTCACACCTGACGGCAAACAAAAATGGACAACAGAACGCTACGAAAAGAAGCTCAATCAGGTAGCACAAGTCATTGAAGACATGGAGTTTCCTGATTTTTTAGGATTGTGTGAAATCGAGAATAGCAAAGTGTTAGCAGACCTAATAAGGACGGATAAACTAAAGACTAAAAAGTATGAAATCGCGCATTTTGACTCACCAGATTATAGAGGGATAGATGTGGCATTGCTGTACGATAAAGAGCAATTTAAGCTCAAATCGGCAAAACCTATTGTAATAGATATTCCCGATGACATAGAAGCCAATTATACGACTCGTGATATCTTGCAAGTCTATGGTCTATACCAAGAGCTGTATCCTCTTTACATTTTTGTCAATCACTGGCCTTCTCGCCGTGGTGGACTCGCTAAAAGTGAACCCAAACGATTGTTCGCTGCTACTCAATTGAGGAGAGCAGTCGATGCTATTCTGTCTGAAGATGCGACTGCATCAATTATCATAATGGGCGATATGAATGACGAAACTGATAACAAAAGTATCACAGAAGTATTGAATGTTTCTAAACTCAATGAGTCTCCTCAACCGCAGCGATTGTACAACTGTTTTTCCGACATTGATGCGCAACAGCTAGGTTCTTACAATTATAGAGGAAACTGGAACATGTTGGATCAAATCATCGTATCCAGTTCATTAGCTGATGCGGAGGGTTGGCAGGTTACAAAGCCGACTGTCTTTCAGCAAGACTGGATGACTTTTGAGCATGATCGTTTTGGAAATGTACCGAATAGAACCTACGGAGGTCCAAACTACTATGGGGGTATTAGCGATCATTTTCCAGTCTATGTGGATCTAGTGTATACGCCTAAGTAAGTTGTTGTTAATCAATGTTTTAGATGATTTATTGTTGAACTCAGACAGGTCTACCTATGCGACACTTATTTATTCTATTCATCCTTATAGTCGGACAACAGCTGTCTGCGCAAACAACTATCAATGAGCAGTTTTTCGACCGAGTCGACCAATTTTTAAAAGCCAATGTTCAGTATGGACGATTAGATTATGGAAGCCTAGAGCGAACTGACTTGCTCAACGAGTTAGTTCAAAATATTGCAGACGCTGATTTGTCTACTTCAGAGGGGAATACAAAAAAAGCATTCTACATCAATGCCTACAACATACTTATCATTCAGGAGATAGAGAAAAACTTACCGACTAGTTCTGTCAAAAGCATTAGTGGTTTTTTTGATCGTTTGCCAATAACAGTAGGAGGGGAGCAGACGACGTTCAATCAATTGGAGAAGCAACATATTAGTGACGATCCTCGCTATCATTTTGCCTTAGTCTGTGGCGCGTTAGACTGCCCACCGTTGGCTGATTTTGCATTTCGCCCAGAGCAACTAGAGCAGCAACTAGAAGAGCAAACGCAGGCAACGCTCAATCATTCGCGCTTTATTCGGGTGAGTGGAGACCGAGTTGGTCTGTCCGAGATATTTCGCTGGTATAGTTATGATTTCGGAAACAGCAAAAAAGCGATTCTCAACTACATCAATCAATATCGAGAAGAAGAGTTGCCAGAAAATGTGTACTACTACAATTACGACTGGTCACTCAATGCTATTGGACTAGCGGCTGACGAGATCAATAACAATGCTGCTCGCTACGTCGTCTCTAAAGCTATCCCAAAGGGAACGACTGAAACCAAAATCTTTAATAACTTATATACGCAACGTACCGACCGAGACGCGAATAATAAGTTGACGAATCGCGCGAGTTACTTCACTTCTTGGTGGAGTTTCTTGTATGGTGTGAATGATCGTTTCAATGCAGGTTTTGATCTTCGCTACCGGCGTGTCAATGAAACACAATTACCATCTTCCGTTTTGGATGTTTTCAACTTTTCGATGGGGCGTAATCAATCTGCATTAAGCCATATTGGACCAAAAATAAGATGGGCACCCACCGAAAAATTACCTAACTTCTCCGTCCAGAGTGCTTTTTGGATTCCAATAGCTGATAACTTACAAGGAACTGATAGTCAGCCATTTCTGGATTGGGATAGCTACATTTGGTGGACGCAGTTTTTCAACGATTTCCCAATAGGGAGTAGCTTTTCGTTGTTTACCGAGATAGATGTGTTGTGGGAAGACATAGGAAGTGGGCAAAACAATCGTATTTCTACGCCTGGCACAGTTATTTTAAGTTATTTCCCGACTCCACAATTAAGTGTGTATGGATTGGTAAATGCGTCGCCGTTTTGGTACAAAGAGCTAGATATATTTGTGCAGAGTGGAGTAGGGGCGAAGTATCAGTTTACGCCACAAGTAGAAGTAGAAGCCTTGTACACTGGATTTACAAATGGCTTTTTATGGGAAAATGATGGACGAGCAGCGACGTACAATATTGGATTGCGGTTCAATCGGTAGCCAGTTGGTGAGCAGCAGTGGGCGTTGGAATACACCAGCGTTCTAGTTCAGCATGGCTACCTTTGAATACATTAAAATCGACTGCGCCTTTAATGCCTAAAAGCTCACCCGTCTGTTCATATTGCCAAAGCAGCCAATTGTCCTTACTCGCCAGCTTTGGTTGCCGATGATGATAACGAGCTATCCAAATTGGATATTCACTGAATTGACCAGCTAGATATTTATTGTAAAACTTTTGGTAAGTATAGATCACTGGCTTCACACCATAATGTAGCTCGATATTTTTTAAATACATCCGTAATCCGACAATGAGTTCCGTGACCGCTACACCATCCAGTACTTCTACATCAACCACAGGCGGCAAATCACCTGGCAGTAACTCGACTGTCTGTGTAAAGTGATTAGCTTGTGTTAATGCAGGTACTTGCGGTCGGTAGAAATGATACGCACCACGTTTTAGACCTACACGCTGACTATTTACCCAGTTGTATGAAAACATAGAGTCTACATAACTTTCTCCTTCTGTCGATTTAACATACGTAAAGTGTATATTATTTTCCGCGACTTGATCCCAGTTGATTACGGACTGATAGTGAGATACGTCTATGCCATGAACTTCGTAGTTTGCTATAGGCGAAGTATCATCTACGCATGCTAGACAGAGAAAAAGAACAGAGATAGAAAGCAACGAGTGTTTCATAGAGTGTGAACAAAGAGATAATAACTTATAGGTGAACGTATGCATAGGTTAAACGTAAAATTGCAAAAAAGATACAACGAATTTTGTTTGCTCTATTCTTGTAACTCTTATCGTTCCTTTTCGGTCGTTTTGAGTTAGGAAATGGGAAATTTGGGCATCTTTTGAATCAATAGTAGATAGTTTGGAGAATAGGGAAGTACATTCAGCACAAGTTATTTTGCCTATAATTAATATTATGTTATACAATGAGGCTAAAAATGGAGGGAGAGGAGCTGTTTTAATTTTTTTAGTCGAAAACAAGGTTTCTGCTAGTCTTCGCAAAACACTGATCGGGAAAGTTGATTGGGTAAGTAATGTGTGCATGAAAACGCAAATCGAATAGAACTGCCCAAGGTGAATAACTTGTATTCTAAAATTCATTTTTTCCACTACTTTTGCAACTCGACAATTTGACCATTTATCAAATAAATAGTAATATGACAACAACAGCTGCACAGCAACAACTTTCAGAGCGCATACTAACAATGGAAGAATCCGCCACCTTGAAAATGACTCGATTGGCTAGAGAATTGGCAGCGGAAGGACACGAAGTAATTAGTCTAAGCATCGGTGAGCCAGACTTTGATACGCCAGTGCATATTAAAGAAGCAGCAAAGCAAGCTTTAGATGAAGGCTTCACGAAATACACGCCTGTTTCGGGCTTAACAGATTTGGTCAGTGCCATTCAGACAAAGTTCAAACGTGATAACAACTTAGATTTTGACGCCAATCAAATTGTTGTTTCGAACGGAGCCAAGCAGTCAATTATGAACCTTTGCCAGGCTTTACTAAACGAAGGAGACGAAGTCATTATTTTAGCACCATACTGGGTGTCATATTCAGAGATCGTAAAAATGGCTGGTGGTGTACCTGTTGTCTTGGCAGCAGAGATTGATACGGATTTTAAAGTAGCTCCGCAAGCTATTGAGGCAGCAATTACCGATAGAACGAAGGCTGTTTTATTTTCTTCCCCTTGCAATCCAACTGGTTCTGTTTACACCGAAGAAGAGTTAAAAGCCATTGCTGAAGTAATCGGCAACCATCCTGAGATTGTTATTATCTCCGACGAAATTTACGAATACATCAACTTTACTGGCAAACACATCAGTATCGGCGCTTTTGATACGGTGAAAGATCAAACGGTTACGGTTAATGGTTTTTCTAAAGGTTTTGCGATGACAGGCTGGCGATTGGGCTATATGGGTGCACCACTTTGGCTGGCACAAGCTTGCTCCAAAGTACAAGGGCAAGTGACTTCTGGCGCAACAGCATTTGGACAAAAAGCAGGTGCACATGCTTTGCTTTCTGATATGCAGCCTACACACGATATGCGAGAAGCGTTTTTGAAACGCCGTGAGATTGTGCGCGAACTGTTGAGCGACATTCCAGATTTCAAAGTCAACAATCCGCAAGGAGCGTTTTATATCTTTCCAGATGTAAGTGCCTATTACGGAAAAAGTGATGGCGAAGTAACTGTCAATAACTCTGACGACTTTGCAGAATATATTTTGAAGACAGCACATGTTGCAGTCGTTTCAGGCAGTGCATTTGGCGCACCTAAGTGTTTTCGATTGTCGTATGCGGCTTCTGAGGAGCAGTTGCGAGAGGCGATTCGGCGCATCAAAGAAGCGGTGAGCAAACTAGACTAATGAATGATTGATGATGGTTGATGAATGATACGCATCAGCCATCATTTATCAATTATCCTTTATGAAACTAATCATCCTCTCCCCTCCTACTCTCGTCCCTAACGAGCATCAAGTAGTTGTCGATCTCTTGGAAGCTGGATTGGAGCGTTTTCACCTGCGCAAACCAGGTTTTAGTGATCTTGACTATGCGACTTATTTAGCTAGCATTCCGATGAAATTTTGGAGTCGGATTGTACTACATGGACATCATGAGTTGGCGGTTCAACTGGGCTTAGGCGGCATTCATTGGACAGAGCAAAGCAAGAAAGGAAAGAGCAAAATACAACTGCAACAACTTGCACAAGACTATCGAGCAGAAGGACTACACATCTCCGCAGCCATTCATGACTTAAAAGACTTGAATATGGTAGGAGATATTTGTGATTATGTACTTATTAGCCCAGTTTTCGATAGTATTTCTAAACCTGATTATTCGGCGAATTCCGAACTAGGCATTCAAAATTGGAGCAGGAAAATAAGTGCTGACCTCATCGCACTTGGCGGCATTTCCACTACTACTGCACGGCAAGCTATCGCT
This sequence comes from uncultured Saprospiraceae bacterium, assembly GCA_964385665.1. Taxonomy (GTDB): domain Bacteria; phylum Bacteroidota; class Bacteroidia; order Chitinophagales; family Saprospiraceae; genus JAAUTG01. The sequence continues at coordinate 5,655 of CAYLPW010000071.1, read as the reverse complement.
AAAGGATTCGATGGTGTGGCAGCTCTAGGTTTCATTTGGGAGTCAGTAGATCAAGCCGTCGAACGATTTCAGCAGTTAGAAAAAACGCTACAAAATATACCTCAAGCTCCTACCCTTTCTGTTCGTCCCTATGTGCTCAGCATCGCAGGTCATGACCCTAGTGCTGGTGCAGGACTATCCGCTGATTTAAAGACTTTTGAGCAGTGGCAGACGTATGGCTTGAGCGTTTGTACAGCATTGACGATACAGACAGATCGAGATTTTAAGTCGGTACATTGGGTAGAAGATGCTGTTGTTTTGGAGCAATTAAGCGTTTTACTGAATAGATTTGAAGTAAAGGTAGTAAAGGTTGGTTTGGTTAAAAATTGGCTGTTGTTAGAAAATATCATTGACGCTTTAAACGACCAAGAAATCATACTTGACCCAATTTTATCCGCCAGTGCAGGGTTTGATTTTCACAGCGAGTCGAGTCAAGCTACTTTTCAACAAATCTTACCAAAACTCACTCTACTTACCCCCAATCGAGAAGAGATTTTAAAAGTGATACCGAATGCTTCCTCACCCGAAGATGCCGCTGCTCAGTTAAGTCAACATTGCGCTATTTTATTGAAAGGTGGACATCACAATGCTGCTTTAGGTAGAGATGAATTGTGGAAAGATGGAGCGTGTGTAGCTACTTTTGAAGCGCAGCAAATCGCTAAAAGTGGAAAGCACGGTTCGGGTTGTGTGTTATCGGCGAGTATTGCTGCTGCTTTGGCAAAAGGAAAAGAGTTAGCTACTGCTTGTGAAGAAGCGAAACGCTATATTGAAGTTTTTTTGAGTAGTAATGATGAGCTATTGGGGTATCATGCTTGATGAAAAAAAACGGTTTTTCCCCTGCTAAAAACTTCTGTGAATGAAGACTATTAGATGCCCAATTTAACGTAAAATAGACTTTTCTCTTTCCTTTACGACTCAAACTTTATCAGCTATGCAAAAAGAAACATCGGCTATCCGTACTCAAACGCCAAGAAGTCAATTTCAAGAACACAGTACACCACTATATCTGACATCTAGTTTTGTTTTTGACGACACGGAACAAATGGAAGCCGCCTTCACTGGACAAATCGAACGTAACGTTTACTCCCGCTACGGCAATCCCAATGTGCAAGAACTGATCGACAAAGTGTGTAATATGGAGGGCGCTGAAGATGGTCTAGCCGCCGCTTCAGGTATGGCAGCTATTTTCGCCACCATGGCGGGTTTATTGAAATCGGGCGATCATGTGTTGGCATCGAGTGCGTTGTTTGGTTCGACCTATAAGTTACTGGAAAATGTATTGAGCAAATGGGGCATCACACATTCTTACGCATCGCCGACAGATGTGGAGAGTTGGGAACAGCTCATTACGCCTCAAACAAGATTAATCTATCTAGAAACGCCTTCCAATCCAATGCTACAAATTGTGGATTTAAAGGCGGTAAAAGCCATTGCGGAAGCCAACAATTGCTTGTTGATTGTCGACAATTGTTTTGCCACACCTTATCTACAGCAGCCGATTCATTTTGGCGCAGACTTAGTTATTCACTCCAGCACAAAATTCATGGACGGGCAAGGTCGAGTACTTGGTGGACTGATCGTCGGACGGCAAGATTTGATCGACGAGATTCAGTTTTTTATACGGCACACTGGTCCTTCCCTCTCCCCTTTCAATGCGTGGGTCATTTCTAAAAGTCTAGAGACCTTAGCCTTGAGAATGGAAAAGCACTGCTCGAATGCGTTGGCAATTGCTCAGTTTCTGGAACAGCATCCAAAGGTAGAAAAAGTCATCTATCCTTTCTTGGACAGTCATCCACAATGCGATTTGGCAAAACAACAGATGAAACATGGTGGTGGCGTTGTTTCTTTTGAAGTCAAAGGTGATGTTCAAACTGCTCGCGATTTTATTGATCGAACAACATTGTTTTCCATTACGTCCAACTTGGGAGACTCGCGTTCTATTTTGACGCATCCTGTTGCTTCTTTTTTGGCAAAAACACCTCCTGAAAGACGCTTGGCATATGGTGTTAAAGATAACTTGGTGCGTTTAGCAGTTGGACTAGAGGATGCGAATGATTTGATTCGAGATTTAGGTGAAAGTTTTTAGGTTCTAGAATTACGAATTACGAGATTCCGTGATTTGACTTAGATGAAGCCTAGTTTTCTATCAGTCCAGTACACCTCTATTTCCCAACCAATCCTTCAGTCGATCACTCCAGCTAGACAACACAGGATCGTCTTGTGCAAATCCAACGCCATGTTTTCCTCGCTCATAGATATGTAATTCCGCAGGAACGTTGTGTTTGCGTAGTGCTAGGTAAAATAGTACGCTGTTTTCAGGTACGACACCTTTATCCTCATTCGTGTGAAATAAAAAAGTAGGAGGCGTCAGGACAGAAACCTGTTTATGGTTAGATAAATCCTTTACGTCTCGCATAGAAGGTGTTGGTCCCAACAAAAACCGTCGAGAACCGCTGTGTGCGTATTCCATGAATGAAATAACGGGATAGCCTAACACCATAAAATTTGGTAAACAACTAACTTGTTCAATAAAGTCCTCTGCTTTCGGGTTGCCATCGTCGAAGTGTGTACCTAGAGTAGACGCCAAATGTCCACCAGCAGAAAAGCCCATCACACCTATTTCATTGGGATTAATATTCCATTTTTCTGCATTCGCTCGAACGATACGAAATCCTCGCTTCGCATCATTTATCATCGTCGGATGTTGATAACCAGACCCATCCCACTCCCCTAGTCGATATTTCAAAATAAAAGCATGAATACCTAAGCTTTGATACCATTCTGCTATTTGTTTTCCTTCATGATCCATTGCCAGATTAGCATAGCCACCGCCCGGACAAATCATGACAGCAGCACCAGTCGCTTTACTTTCGTCGGCTTTATAGAACGTTAGTGTTGGAATATCTTTTTCGGCTGTACCTTTTGCATCGGGCGCGCCATCTGGATAGAGTAAAATGGTTTCAGGAGACTGAGCAACCATGGCAAAATTGAAAATTAAGCCAATAAAAAATAGAAAGGTAGCTTTCATGCTGTTGTTGTTCATTAAAATTAGACAATCTCAAATCTAGCGTTGAAGATACCATACATTCATCTTTTAAATGTATTAATTTTTCAATATGCAAAAGAGGAATGAATACGCTACTCATCCCTCTCTCAGTTATTTTCTATAAGCACTGTGTCACTTGCGACTTTCGCTCTCCTTATGATTCTTCTTGTTGCAGACGCTCTTTTCTAGCCTTTTTTTGCTCGTTATTGCTTTCGTAAATCGTATAATTCTCATACTTCACAGGATCAGTTTCCGCCCAAATATCTTTTCCGATATTGCATAGCAATACCAGTTCGTCATAGATTTTGTTGCCTTGTTCCACCCGTCGCTCGACAGCTATATCGCGGTCGGCAACTTTATCTTGTTGCAGATTAACGGACTGCTCAAAGTTCTTCGTAGCTGCTACAATTCGTCCAATGACTGTTTCATTCACCCCCAAATCCTCCAAAAAGTCAATCTGCTGACGAGCCACTCGCGCGACTCGACGACCACAAAAGATAAGTTGCGCATCCGTCATATCGCCCATCTTAGATGTTCCAAACTTTCGGTAGCGACCAGTACGGTTGTTGTACTTCATACCAACACGCGTCATCAAACTTCGAATAGCTGATTTTAACGCTTCGGCAGCATCATACTTCTTTTCCGTCAGGATCATTTGATCGCCCACCATTTCATCATCATCTGGCAGGGCGCGAAACTTCTCGCACATGGCGATAAATTTGCGCAAGCGTTCTTTATCGTAGGAATACTGCTCGAATTGTTTCGCATCGCGGTGCGCATATTTGATACGCTCGATACATTGCAAGTATAAGTCAGCGTCAGGGAAATTATGCTTTCTATTCGTGCTTTGCTTCTTCATCTAGTTGACAATCAGTTTCTTACAAAGATACATATTTTTGTTTTTAAAAACCAATTCTTTGTAAAGAAAGAAACGTTTTGGTTCTGTGAAGCAAAACGGATCAGTATTTCATTATGCACACTGGTGACTAATGACTTTAGTTAGGTAGGTACAATCTACAAAACGTAAAATAAGCATTTGGCACAGACGCGTCTGAAGATGGGTAAAACTGCTACTTTTTGACATTGCTCTTTCTACTCCTACTTCGATAACGGACGATTTGTTAAGCATTTTTAATTATTTTCAATCTTTCTACAAGAACTTGTAAAAGTCCATATAAAACCCGTCTTTAGCTTCAAAATACTATGCGTCTTCTAATTATTTTTGTCGTCCTGCTTTTGTTATCTTCTTGTCAAAAGCAGACAGATGAACCAACAACTCCAAAAATCCCTATCAAAGTTGTCCTAGTGAGTATGTTTGAAGCTGGCGAAAGTAGCGGCGATCGTCCTGGCGAATTTCAATATTGGGTAGAGCGCTTACCGTTGTCAGAAACCGTGGATTTTCCAGCGGGTACACGCGATCTACAATACAATGCAGAACTAGGTGTGTTGGGTGTGGTCACAGGCATAGGAAATACCCAAGCAGCCATCACGATTACAGCGTTAGGACTAGATGAGCGGTTTGATTTGAGCAATGCGTACTGGTTAGTCGCTGGTATTAGTGGAGTCGATCCAGAGGATGCATCTACTGGTTCGGCAGTTTGGGCAGAGTGGTTAGTAGATGGTGATTTATCACATGAGATTGATCCGCGTGAAGCACCCGAGGAATGGAAAACAGGCTATATTCCGCTTCGTATGACACAACCGTATGAGCAACCTCTGCCCGAACGCATCAAAACTGATATGGTCGTTCGTTTGCAGCCTTCATTAGTCGATTGGGCATATAACTTGACCAAAGATATTGAGCTTGATGACAACAAAGAAATCCAAAACATGCGCGAACAGTATAGCAACTTTCCAAATGCGCAAACGCCACCACGTGTATTGAAGGGAGACCAACTTGCAGCTAGTACATATTGGCATGGTGAATTACTAAATACCTGGGCGAATGATTGGGTTAAATATTGGACAGAAGGGGAAGGTAATTTTGTAACCTCTGCTATGGAGGAAATGGGAACGTATCAGTCCTTAATGCGCTTAGAAAAATTAGGTAAAGTCGATAAAGAACGACTATTAGTACTTCGTACAGCATCCAACTTTACGATGCAATGGACAGGTGTTTCCGCTTATGAAAGTTTGGCAGGTGAAAAACTGTCTGGCAAAGGTTATTCGGCTTACATTCCGTCTTTAGAAGCAGCGTATCGTGTGGGACAGCCTGTTATTATGGAGTTGGTAGAAAATTGGGGAACGTACGAAGATACATTGCCAAACTAAGAACTATACATTTTAAGGGTATGGTGTTTTTCGACCTATTTCTTTTAGTGGAAAAAGTGTTCAAAATCCGTTAAAAACATAACAATGTATGAGCCCAGAAGGAATTCAGAGCAGCGAACTAAAGCTGTATAACCATTATCTTTAGCTTGAAAATCAACTTGTTAGGCGAGTTTTGGGATGTTTAGGATTTTGGACACTTTTGGAGCGTTAAGAAAGAAATCCAGTCTTGACTTTTTTGCTTCGTTTTTGGGTCAAGCCAAAAATGAAGAAGTCTATTTTGTAAAATGTCTAGCTCTTAG
>CAYLPW010000070.1:0-20171 GCA_964385665.1 uncultured Saprospiraceae bacterium | reverse complement strand
AAAATCAAGTGAAGATTTTGTACCTGCCTTTGTTGTCTTGCTAAATTACGTTAAAAAGTGCTTTTTCATAAAAAGGAGTTTGCTTGTTTGTTGATGAATGTTTATGCCAGTGCAAATACGATTAATCTAATGTCTGTATTAATTTTGCTAGTGTAGTTGCTTGTTATTCTAGAAGGGAAGAATATAGATGTATGTTATGTAGCAAATATATAGGCATATTATCGAATTACAAACTTTTGACGAACTAATTTTTCACTTTTCATTTTTCATTGATAAACTTTGGGAAATAAGCGGTTTTTGAGGAGACCAAAAATCACTTCAATGAGTTTAGCTATTCAGTTCACAAGGAATTTACTGGTAGAGCTAACTGTCTAGACTTCAACCATTAACTTTACGTTCTAAAAGTTCCATTGCAGCTTGTAGACCGTTCTATCTGTTCTTATCATGCTCTAACAAAACGAAAAAACAAATGCGCTTTCTACTTTTCACAATTATTATCCTAAGCATTCTAACCGCTTGCCAAGAAAAAGCAACCTATACCAACTGGGAAGCCTACTTAGGTGACAAACATAGCTCCCACTACTCCGAATTGGATCAAATTAATAAAGAGAATGTTAACCAGTTACAACTCGCTTGGGTCTACGAAACTGGCGACGCGGACACGATCAAGAATCGGACGCAAATTCAGTGCAATCCATTAGTGATTGATGGCATACTGTACGGCAGTTCGCCGCGCTTAAAATTCTTTGCGTTGGATGCAGCTACTGGCGAACAAAAATGGCTATTCGATCCGTATGCCGACAATCCGTACGAAGCGTTTGGCATGGGTGTCAATCGTGGATTAGCTTATTGGACGAATGGAACTGCCAAACGCTTGTTGGTCACAGCAAGCGATAAACTCTATAGTATTGACGCGGAAACTGGTGAGCTGGACGCTGATTTTGGAAACGGCGGACAAGTCGATTTGCACGAAGGTTTAGGGCGATCTGTGGATGATCTATTTATCACTTCTAACTCGCCCGGCATTGTCTATAAAGACAAACTGATATTAGGGTCTCGTGTTTCGGAATCGAGCGGACCAATACCAGGACACATTCGCGCTTATGATGTACGGACAGGTGAAATGGATTGGATATTTCATACCATTCCGCATCCTGATGAAGCTGGCTACGAAACTTGGCCAGAGGATGCTTGGCAACGATCGGGTGGCGCGAATGCGTGGGCTGGATTTAGCTTAGATGAAGAGCGTGGTATTGTGTACGCGCCGACGGGTTCTGCTTCTTTTGACTTTTATGGGGGCGACCGAGTAGGTGATAATTTGTATGCCAATTCGCTAATAGCACTCAACGCGGCAACTGGCGAACGCATCTGGCATTTTCAAACGGTACATCATGATATTTGGGATCGTGATTTGCCAGCTCCTCCTACCCTTTTGACAGTCGAAAAAGATGGAGAAGCAGTAGATGCCGTAGCACAAATTACAAAGTCTGCACTTATCTTTTTGTTTGATCGCGAAACAGGAGAACCCCTTTTCCCAATTGAAGAACAACCTGTCTTGGCATCCGATCTAAAAGGTGAAGTCGCTTCTACTACGCAACCGATTCCTACCAAACCGTTGCCTTTTGCGAGAACCAAAGTGGACGAAGAAGACCTTACCCGTCGTACGCCCGAAGCCTATGAGTACGCGCATAACATTTGGAAAGATTTAAGACGTGGCGACCATTTTATTCCCCCCAGTGAAGAAGGCTCCCTGTTAATTCCAGGCTTCGACGGTGGCGGCGAATGGGGCGGCAGTGCCTACGATCCTGAAACCTCTAACCTAATTGTGAATGCCAGCGAAATGCCTTGGATCATCAAAATGAATCCTTACGAAAATAACGTGAATGTTTCTCCTGCTTTGGCGACCTATCAAGTCTATTGTCAAGCTTGTCATGGAAAAAATATGGAGGGTGGTAGTGCATTTGGTGGCGTACCTGCGATAGCAAATGTTGGGGAGCGATTGGATAAAACAACAGTTAAAAAAATATTGACGAATGGAAAAGGAGCAATGCCAGGTTTTGGACATTTGGAAGACGATCAACTCAACGCACTAAGTGACTACATATTGGGGGAAGAAATGGGTGCAGCAACACACAAAAATGAGATCAAACCAGATTGGAATTATCCCTATACCTTCGATGGTTACAACAAGTTTGTCGATCAAGATGGCTACCCTGCTATTACGCCACCTTGGGGAACGTTGAATGCGGTCAACTTAGCAACTGGCGAGTTGTCTTGGAAGATTACGTTTGGGGAATATGACGGCAAACCCTGGGGTTGCGAAAGCTACGGAGGTCCAGTCGTCACTGCTGGTGGATTGATCTTTATTGCCGCCACATCAGATGGCAAGTTTCGCGTTTTTGATAAGGATAATGGAGCGTTACTTTGGGAAACCAATTTGCCTGCGCCAGGATTTGCCACGCCTGCGGTATATGCGATTGATGGAAAGCAATATGTCGTTATTGCAGCAGGTGGTGGAAAGATAGGAAAGCGGTCTGGAGGTCAGTATTTGGCGTATGCGTTGCCTGAGTAGCATATGAATTATGGGTCATGGATTATAGATTATGATTCACAGTCCATGACCTATTTAATTGTCGCTAATTGATAGTATTTTCCTTGATTTGCCATCAACTCATCGTGTGTGCCACGCTCTACGATTCGACCGTTGTCCATAACAAAGATCAAATCCATTTGTCGGGCGATGTTGATTTTGTGGGTAATGAGAATGATAGTGCGGTCTTCGTAAAAGGCTTTGATGTTCTCGAATACTTCAAAAGCAGTCACTGCATCTAACGCACTAGTAGGTTCGTCCATAATAAGGTAAGGCGCATTCTGAAAAACAGTTCGAGCGAGGAGTACACGCTGTGTTTGACCCTTACTTAACGCTTTTCCACCCGTTCCTACTTTTGTTCCCAATCCGTCAGGTAGATCGTTCACAATACCTTGTAAGGCACACATTTTGATGACGCGATCTAGGAATAGTGGATCGACTTTTACATCATCCAACTTTAAGGTAATATTGTAGCGTAAAGTTGCGCTAAACAATACACTTTCTTGCATCAAAATACTACAACTGTCGCGCCACACATCCGTATTGATGAGTCCGAGTCGATAGTCGCCAATGTAGATTTGCCCTTTGGTGGGCGATAGTAGTCGTAGAATTAGTTTTACTAAAGTTGATTTGCCACTACCACTTTCTCCGACGATAGCCACATTCGCATCGTGCGGAATTTCGAGGTTGATGTTGTGTAGAACAGGTTGCTGATCGTAAGCGAAGACGAGGTCATCTGTTCGGATATTCGCCTGCGCTGGCAGATAGTCAATACCGTTGTCGATGAATGGTTCTACATCGGGAGCTTCCATGATTTTCTTAAGTCGGTCGAAACTCAGTTTTGCTTCCTGTAACTCTGCAACGAACTGTACCAAAGTACTGGTTTTTCGATTCAACTCACCGATGATATATTGTACTGCCAACATACTACCCAATGTCATTCGTCCTTCTACCACACTAATGGCTGCAAACAAAATAATAAAAACATCTCGCACCTGATTGATGACCAATGTTCCCGTATTATTTTGATGGTGTATCGCCATTAACTTCAAGCTCGTTCGCGCTAAAAAGTGCTGGATACCATCCCACCTGTTTAGTCGATCGCGTTCTAGCTTATTGACTTTTATATCATTAATGCCTTGCACCACCTCAACTATGTCACCACGTACAGCAGAGGAACCAGCAAATTTGCGTTTATCTTGCTCCTCCCGCTTGCTCAGAAATAGCATATCCCAGCCAAAACCTAATGCTATAGAAACAAAATAGACCAATGCAATAGTAGGATCGAAAAGAAAAAGAACAATCCCAAAAGCAATCAATTTTAGTGACAATTCCAGTAGAAATGCAACACTACTAGTAAAGAATCGCTCTATGCGTAGGTTGTCATTAACGAGTTGAATGATCTCTCCGGAACTGTGTTTGGCAAAGAATAAAATACTCTTTTGGAGCAGACGTGTCATGAAGGCATTCAGCAAATTGATGGTCATCCGCACACCGATATGCTTCATAATCCACTGTTTGAATACGTGAATTAGAATACTTCCCATACTCAATGCAAATAGGGAAAGTCCAACCAAGTAAATGAAATCTATGTCCTGATTATTGATGCCTTGATCGACAAGGGCACGTGTAATGAAAGGAATGAGTAACTCAATGAAGAGTACGACCACTTGCAACAGCAACATGATAGATACACCTACTTTAAATAAGCGCAGACTGGAAACTAAGTCAGAAAATGACTTGTAATGTGCCTCTTTAAACATACCTTAACTTTGCTTTGGAGTTTGGTAGAATGCAGCAATAATAGTACATTCTAGTGACAACACAAAGTACGAACTTTAAAAGTCATTCTTTACTTTTATAGGTATAGATTTGACCTTGACTGGTTTATTCAACTCTCTCTGTATGTTTGACTACGCATCTTGGCACTGAACTCTAAATCAATATCCTGTAATAGACAACTTTATATAGTTTAATAAATACACATGTATTGTAGCGTATAGCTCTTTCTTCTTAATATAGTGACTTGTGACAATTAGGAGTAGATTGAGTCTAAGTAGTAGATAAATTGGATACCTTCTTTAAGAGATACTTAAAAGTAGAAAACTTAGATATTACCATGCTATCAACTATCTTTGTACACTGATTGACGAACCAACTAATCAAATTTGAACACAGCAAAATCCTTCTTTTATGCAAGCAAGAACATGTAATTCAATACTGGAATTGGTTGGGAATACGCCCCTTATCCGTTTACGTAACATTGCTGAAGGTATACCAGCTACTGTGTATGCAAAAGTAGAAGGAATGAATCCTGGTTTGTCTGCTAAAGATCGAATTGCACTATTTATGATTGAGCAAGCAGAAGAAGCTGGCAAATTGAAACCTGGTGGAACGATAGTAGAAGCTACCTCTGGCAATACAGGTTTCGGTATTGCGATGGTAAGTGCTGTGAAAGGTTACAACTGTATTTTATGCACGAAGAAAAAAACGTCTAAAGAGAAGATTCAGTCCTTGGAAGCCTTAGGAGCGAAAGTCATTATTTGTCCGTCCGTCGGTCCTGACGATCCACGCTACTATGTCAATATGGCGAAACGGTTGAGCGAAGAAGTAGAAAACGGCTATTACCTTAACCAGAATTTCGATCTCAACAATTCGGAAGCACATTATCGTAGCACTGGTCCAGAAATCTGGCAGCAGACGGAAGGAAAAATCACCCATTTTGTCGCTTGCACAAGTACTGGCGGTACGATTTCTGGAACGGCACGTTACTTAAAAGAGCAGAACAAAGAGGTGCGCATTATCGGTGTGGATGCCTATGGTTCAGTATTGACGAAATACCATTCGACTGGCGAATTGGATGAGCAAGAAATTCACCCTTACCATGTAGAGGGGCTAGGAAAGACTATCATCCCTGCGAATGTGAATTTTAAAATTATCGACCGTTTTATTAGGGTCAATGATTTGGATAGTGCAGAATATGCACGGCGACTAGCGAAAGAAGAGGGTCTTTTTGTCGGCTATTCGAGCGGCTCTGCGATGCGCGCGCTTATTGATCTAAAAGATGAATTGACGGAAGATGATGTCGTAGTTCTTTTATTTTCCGATCATGGCAGTCGATATTTAGGTAAAATCTATAACGAGCAGTGGATGCAAGACAACCTTTACCAGCCGAAATCAAAGGAAGCGCGGCGAGTGGAACAGTATCCGAAACAAGCGCGGCGAAAGTCGGCTTAGTTTGAAGAATTGCAGGTTTGGATGATTCAGTCTAGCTAGTTACTCTCCCCTCTACGTTCGAAGGCTGAATATTGTTCCTAGAGGGGACCAACAAGCTGTAATCATTAGCACACTCAGAGAGGTAAATTTTTGACATGAAACAGTCATGAAATAACACTAGACTAGAGCAACTAGTACATGGCATTTGCTATTCGGTATAGTTCTAAAGTGTGGCAATTAGAGTTGCGCTGAACAGGTCGCAGCTTGCCTGTCACAGATGACTAGTCAGGCAGGTTCGTAATTCAACCACATTAGTGAACATCTCCCTCCTTTTTTCTTTCTACAAATAATGCCACATCTAGGCATCCAATTCTATTTCCATACGTCTTATACAGTATACAGTACCTGAACACAAACAAACATGAAACAACTCTTATTTTTTGCTATACTCGCTAGTCTTTCTTTTGCCCTGCCTGAAACAGCAGACACCGTTTTAGGCACTTATTACAGTCCCGACAAGGGTGGAAAGATTGAAATTTACAAACGTGGTGGTAAGTATTACGGCAAGACGACTTGTTGCAATGCATCGCGCAAAGATGTGAAGAATCCTAATCCATCCTTACGTTCTCGTAGTCGCATTGGCATTGACTTCGTCTTTGATATGGAATACAATAGTGGCAAATACATCAACGGGAAAGTGTACAACCCTGAAAATGGAAAGACTTACGATGCCAATATGTGGCTAGAAAAAGACAATCGAGAATTGCATATGCGCGGTTATATTGGTTCTTCTTTTTTAGGAAAAACAGTAATATTTGAGCGTGTTCCTTAATAGTTATGGGTCATGGATTATGGATTATGAGTCATTGCTCATTGTCCATTGCTAAACTCGTTCTATAATCGTCGCCACGCCCATACCGCCACCAGCACACATCGTCACTAAACCAGTTTTCAAATCGCGACGTTCTAGTTCATCAAGCAACGTACCTAACAAAATAGTTCCAGTTGCTCCCAACGGATGTCCCATGGCAATAGCTCCACCGTTTACATTGATGCGATCAAAGTCCATATTGAAAGCGGATTGAAATGCATAGACAACAGCCGCAAATGCTTCATTGCATTCCCATAAGTCAATGTCTTCAACTTTCATTCCTGCTTGCTCCAGTACCTTTTTCGTTGCTGGAATAGTACCAGTCAGCATGATAGTTGGGTCTGAACCAGCAATAGCATGAGCGGTAATTTTCGCACGTGGTGTCCAGTCGTACTGTTTCCCAATTTCCTCTGACCCAATCAACATCAAAGCTGCTCCGTCGACGATACCAGATGAATTACCAGCAGTATGGACATAGTGTAGTTGCTCCAGTTGCGGATAGACTTGCAGTGCCATTGTTTCGTAACCATAGTCGCCAGCAAACTGAAAACTGGGTGTCAGTTGAGCAAGTTGTTCCATTGTTGTATCCAGTCGAATATGCTCGTCATGATCCAAAATGACTAAGCCGTTTTGATCCTTAACAGGAATAATCGACTGCTTAAAGTAGCCTTCTCGCTGTGCCTGATTTGCCTTTTCGTGAGACTGCAACGCATAACTATCTAACTGCTCTCGTGAGTACCCGTTCAAACTGGCAATCAAATCAGCAGCAACCCCTTGTGGCAAATAACGAACGCTGTTGATGACTTCTGGGTCATTAATAAGTGCGCCACCGTCACTACGCAAGGGTACACGACTCATACTTTCCACGCCACCAGCTACTATCAAATGTTCATGCCCAATAGCAACCTTAGTAGCTGCTGTATTCACTGCTTCTAGACCAGACGTACAAAAGCGATTGATCTGCATACCAGAAGTCTGGTGTGACCAGTTGGCATACAGTAAGGCTGATTTTGCAATATTGTATCCTTGTCCACCCACTGGTGACACACAACCAATAATCGCGTCAGATACTTCAGAAGTGTCCAGATGATTGCGTGTTTGAATAGCTGCTAGCGTATCTTTGAGTAAATTGATAGGCTTCACTTGGTACAGCGCACCACTGGCTTTGCCTTTTCCGCGCGGTGTCCGCACACTATCGTAGATGTAAGCTGTTTTCAATAGGACAAATTTTAACTGATACTGTGAAGTAACTAAATATTCGCTACTTGCTTCTATTCTGAATGAAATAATTTTAGACCATCAACTATTGACATCAAGAGGCTACTCGACTACAGTAACTCGACGTTTTGTTCTACCAAAAGGGATAACTATGAAAAATTGTTTATTAGCTGCGCTTCTTCTCTTTATAAGTACGACTTTACTAGCACAAAAAATAGCTGATGAGTTGTCTCCTTTTAAATGGCAAGCACCTACCGATTGGTCGAATTGGCAAGCTCAACTACACGACGACCATTACTATGTCGTTGTTCCAAAAATGAAACCAGAATTCGCTGCTAAGGTTAGTGTAGTCCAATTACTTGCTACAGATATTTGGTTGGTCAAGATTCATAAATCACAGTCGTTGCAAGATTTAGGGGTCGAACAAGTAAGCGCACTGCCTACACGACATAAGATTCATCCACACTTACTCGAAACCGATGCTGAAAAGACAGTATGGATCAAAACATATGAAGCAAAAAACACAACATCCTTGCCAGTGTTAGCTGTTGCATCTCGCCAAATACTTCCTCCCAATATCGTTCAGGCAAACCTCTCATCCAATCAGATTCGACAACTAGCTGCTCTTCCTTACGTCGCATTCATTCAGCGCGCGCCTCAGCCAGCACCGCTTTTATCAGAAAACCTGATTTTTCATCACGCTTACTACGTGAAGCAGACCAATACTTGGGGATTGAGTGGAGATAAAGTAGTAGTAGGTATCGCAGACGGTGGTACAGTACGAGATCACATCGATCTGAATGCTCAACTGTTCAATGCAGACACCATCGACATCAATAGTCATGCAAGTGCGGTGTCAGGTATAGTAGCTGGAAATGGAATGATAGACGAACGAACTGAAGGCTTTGCTCCAAAAGCTACTTTAATTTCCGACTACTATACCAATATGATCGTCAAATCGGGTCAGTATCATACCAATTTTGATTTATCCATTGTCAATCACTCGTACGCTACAGGTTGGGAAGGTGCATTTTGCGATGCAACAGGCAGTTACGATATTACTTCGGAATTGATAGATGAAGTCGTCAACGAATTTCCGAATGTACTGCACTGTATAGCAGCTGGAAATAGTGGAACAGCTACTTGTGCGCCCTACCCTACTGGCTACGGTTCTGTGTTAAATGGCATTCAATCTGCTAAAAACGTTTTGACAGTTGGAGCATTACAAGGACTCAATCAAATCTGGACTAGTTCAAGCAGAGGACCTGTATATGGTGGACGACTAAAACCAGAAATAGTAGCGATGGGAACCAGTGTACGTTCGACCAGTACACTCAATAGTTATACCAACAACAACGGCACTAGCTTTGCCTCGCCTAGTATAGCTGGCGCAGCTGCACTGGTTACAGAACGCTACCAACAACTGTTTCCAAACACCATTCCTGATGCTACTCTACTAAAAGGCATTCTTTGTAACAGTGCGACCGATCTAGGACAAGCAGGACCAGACTTCACGTATGGTTTTGGACGATTGGATGTAACAAAAGCTGTTCAGATCATTGACAATCAGTCTTTTGTAACGGATAGTCTAAGCGAAACAGAGGTGCTTACTTTTTCTATTCATGTACCAGCCGAAGCGGAACAACTAAAGGTGATGCTCGTCTGGAATGATCCAGCTGCTGCTCCGTTCTCCACTTCTACTTTAATCAATGATTTGGATATAGAAATCGTTGCTCCTGATATGACTGTTCACTATCCTTGGCTCTTAGATACGGCCGCTACTCAAGTCCATCGAGCTGCCTTCCAAGGTAGCGCAACGCAGCGAGACCGAATCAATAATATAGAGCAAGTGACTATAGACACGCCTATTGCTGGTGTCTACGAAATCAAGATTCAAGGACATGCTATTGCTATGGGTAAACAGGTCTTTCACATCGTTTATGACTGGTCGAGTCCACTATTAGAGTTGCGTTATCCTTCCAGCGGGGAGACCTTTGCACCTAACGAAAATTTGCACATTCGATGGGCGGATACATTAGGCATAGCTTCGGATACTTTAGCCCTTTTCTATAGTGTAGACGCAGGTTCGACTTGGACGACTATTGATGAGAACATCTCTGGAGCGACTACCCAATATCCATTCACTGTTCCTGATATAGTCTCTGACGAAGTACAAATTCGCATTCAAGATAAAGCTGGAACACGAGCAGATACGACTGGAAATTTTACGATTATGGGGCGACCCAACTTGACGGCAGAAACGATGTGTGGCGGTCAAGTGGAGCTATCTTGGTTAGCAATAGATCATGCCGCTCGATACGATATTTTTGAATGGACTAATAATGACTGGCAGTTACTCACATCCACCACTAATTTGAACTACTCTTTATCTAATTTAGTTGCAGGAAGCTATCCTTGTTATAGTGTACAAGCAGTCAGTGTAGATGACATTCGGGGATTGCGTTCTATTGGGCGATGTGTTTATCTATTTGGCGAAGTTGTCGATACGTTTCCTTATCGCGCTGATTTTGAAAGTGTAGACGACAGCTGGTGGACGACTGGCAAAAATAACGATTGGGAATTGGGTGTTCCTAATAACTCAATTATTGACAAAGCAGCCAACGGTACACAAGCTTGGGTGACCGATCTAGAGAGCGATTATAGCAATGCTGGCTTGAGTCTACTACAAACTCCTTGCTTTGATTTGAGTCAACTAACCACGCCGACAATCGCTTTTGCCCTACATATAGATATAGAAAACAATGAAGATGAGCCAAGTAATGTATACGACTTTGTACGCTTTCAGTATAGTACGAATGGTGAAAACTGGATCGTCCTAGGTAGTAATGGTGATGGCTACAATTGGTACAATAATGCTGGAAACGCCAATGTTTGGGATGGCACTTACAACGATTGGCAAATTGCTCGATATGCCATTCCTACCACAGCTTCTACTGTCCGTTTTCGTTGGCAGTTCAACAGTGATCGTTTTGTCACGCAAGAAGGCGTTGGCATAGATGAAGTGTATATCTATGATGCGGCAAAAGACGATCATTTTGTCCAATTAACGGCAAAGGTGAGTTTAGAAGGGGCGTTTGAAACAGCTACGATGCGCGATGATTTGCGCCAACTCCATCAACTTCCCCTCACTCAACCTTATACCGACTACTCTGGAACAGAAACTATTACTGACAATAGCTTACTGCAAACAACAGGCAGTACAGCTATCGTCGATTGGGTATTGGTTGATCTGTATTTAAATGGTTCAAAGGTGGCTACGCAAGCTGCTCTCGTTCAGCGTAATGGTACAATCGTGAATACAACAGGTCATCCAGTTCTAACATTTTTTGGGTTGGAAGCGAATGACTATCAGATCGGTATTCGCCACCGTAATCATTTGGGAGTAGTGAGTGAATTGGAGGTACCGTTGTCGTATATTTTGTTGGATTAGCTAAAATCAACGAGACAAAATGAGTGCGACTAAAGTCACACACTTTTGTTATGAGAACCACAACAGCATACGACTTCAACACATTTTTGAAATTCAAATTAGCCCTGAAACCGCTCCGCCACCACCAACTCCTTACTTCCTGCCGTATACGCATAAAATCCTTCTCCAGATTTTCGCCCCAATCGACCAGCTGTCACCATATTGACTAGCAACGGGCAAGGTGCATACTTTGGATGACCGAAACCCTCTTGTAGCACACGCATAATCGACAAACACACATCCAAACCAATAAAATCTGCTAATTGCAACGGTCCCATCGGATGTGCCATTCCTAATTTCATGACGGTATCTATTTCTTCGACACCAGCGACTTGCTCGTACAAACTATAGATCGCTTCATTAATCATGGGCATCAGAATCCGATTGGCGACGAAGCCTGGATAGTCGTTGACTTCGACTGGAATTTTATGCAGATTTTTGGAGAGTGCCATCACCTGTTCGGTCGTCTCATCCGATGTGGCATATCCTCGAATCACTTCCACCAATTTCATAATCGGTACAGGATTCATAAAGTGCATCCCGATTATTTTATCGGCTCGTTTAGTCGCTGCGGCAATCTGCGTGATGGAAATAGAAGAGGTATTCGTCGCCAAAATCGCTTTGTCAGGTGCCGCTTCGTCCATCTGCTCAAAAATCTTGATCTTCAAAGCTTGGTTTTCGGTAGCTGCTTCGACGACTAAATCCGCTTGAGCAACACCTTTTGCTAAGTCATTTGTCGTTTTGATTCGACCTAAAGTAGTTTGTTTATCTTCCTCGCTCATCTTTTCTTTTTTGATCAATCGATCTAGATTCCGTGTGATCGTTTGTACCGCTTTTTCCAGCGCAGTTTCGGATACATCAATCAACTGCACGTTGTACCCGTTTTGAGCAAATACGTGCGCGATTCCATTGCCCATTGTTCCTGCGCCGATGACGCTTATATTTTTCATTTAATCCTATTTTTTAAATTACGAACCTGTCTGACGATGTTTGCAGCAGGCAGGCTATCGTTTGCGCCAGGCAGGTTACGATCTATTCAACAATTTCTCTTACTTCCACCAATTTTCCCAATCATCAATTTTTCCGATTCAACCAGTTCTACCAATTCTTCCAATTTCATCACTCTACCTCCTTCACACATCGAAATCCAGTATGATTCAATCCAGTATCGGGACTGGAGTTCATTCGACTCGCCACTCGATAGCCTGAACAATAATCATCATTGCACAGAAAAGAACCACCTCTAGTCACTCGTTTGAGCGTGTAAGGTTCATTAGGATCAAAGCTTCGATCTGGTCCTGTTGGATTGTGTTGAGGCTGGCTGGCTAAACGTGCTTTTTCATAGTAACGGGCATCGTACCAGTCAGCGCACCATTCCCAAACATTGCCAGCCATGTCGTAGAGTCCGTAGGCGTTGGGTTCAAAGCTTTTGACTGGTGCTGTACCGTAGTAGCCGTCTGTTTCTTTATTTTCATAGGGAAATAATCCTTGCCAAAAATTAGCGCGCGGCTCGCCTTCTTCAATCGGTTCGTTGCCCCATGGATAGATCGTTTTAGCTTTGCCTGCTCGTGCTGCCCATTCCCATTCGGCTTCTGTTGGTAAGCGTTTTCCTGCCCATTCAGCGTATGCGACTGCATCTTCCCAAGCCACCTGAACCACAGGATGATTCATTCGACTATCAATGTTGCTATCGGGGCCTTCTGGCTGTCGCCAATTTGCCCCTATTGTCCATGCCCACCACTGGGAATAGTCTTGTAAGGAGACGGGAGTAGCAGTCTGCCGAAACACCAATGCACCTGGTTGTAAAACACTATCGGAGGGTTTTGGCGTATTTGGAGGCAGTTCTTTTTTGAACTCTTCCCAAATAATTGGTCGCTCTGCTACGGTTACATAGTTGGTGGCTGCTACGAATGCTGCGAATTGCTGATTAGTCACTTCCGTTTCATCCATCCAAAACGCATCCACTTGCACTTCGTGTTTTGGAAATTCATCAGGTCGCGCTTGCTCGTTGTCACCGCCCATTTGGAACGTGCCAGCAGGAATATGTACCATCCCTTCTGTTGACTCCGAAAGTTGTTGTTTAGCAGATGGATTGTGCTGCGCTGTTGTCTCTGCTTCAGACTGACAAGCCCAGCAACAATAAATAAAAGCGGCAAAAAGGAAGACTCTCATAAGCAATTGAAAAAGCGAGTGCAAAGGTAATCATGTTTCATAAGTACACCTAGTATTCAATCATAGGATACAGTCTATCTGGAACATACAACGCCAAATTTATTCCTAATAGCGTCTTTTGATTACATTTGCTGCACATCCACTTTTTGACAGTACTGCAAATTTTAGATTGTTTACAGAATAGAGGAACTATGCCTAAGTTGTGAACCATTGGTTACCCACAATTTAGTCTATCATCTATTGTCTAACGTCTATTATCCATCTTTCACTGTCCCATTATTAAGTTCAATCATTATGCTCATAGATATATTGAGAGGTGTTCTAGGCATCGTCATTTTGTTGGCAATTTGCTATGCATTCAGTAAAAAACGGTCAGCTATTGATTGGCGTTTGGTTAGTGTTGGCATTGGAATGCAAATTGTGTTGGCGTTGCTAATATTACAGATTCCAATTTTGAATAGTTTGTTTGATAGTATCGCGAAAGGGTTTCAGCAGCTGATTGGCTTCACGGATGCTGGCTCTAAATTTTTGTTTGGCTCTTTGGTAGATGGCATGATTTTTACTGAACCAGTTGGCGATATTACCTTTGAGCGTCCCGTCAATTTTGGATTTGCCTTTCGAGTGCTACCCACTATCTTGTTCTTTTCTGCCATCACAGCCGTTCTGTATTATTTAGGCGTTTTGCAAAAAATCATCTTTGGATTCGCTTGGTTGATGCGACGCACGATGGGATTGACAGGAGCGGAAAGTCTGGCGATGGCTGCTAATGTATTTATTGGACAAACGGAAGCTCCACTGGTGGTCAAGCCTTTTTTGGATAAAATGACGCGTTCGGAATTATTTGCCTTAATGACGGGTGGTTTTGCGACGATTGCTGGAAGTGTATTTGCCATCTATGTCAATTTTCTAGGTGGTGGAGACGCCGATACGCAAGTCTTCTTTGCTAAACACTTATTGATCGCTTCCATCATTTCCGCACCTGCAGCTATTGTCGCTGCAAAGATGTTGATTCCTGAAACAGAAGAGAAAACGGTGGAGGAGGAAATGGATATTAAGGTGGACGCAGGAAATAATTTATTGGATGCGATTTCGAGAGGAACAACCGATGGCTTGAAATTGGCGATCAATGTCGGCGCGATGCTGTTGGTCTTTACAGCCTTGGTTTATATGCTCAACTACTTATTTATCAATGGTCCAGGAGAGTGGTTCAATTGGAATGAAGACATCATTGCGTCTACAAATGGTCGCTACGAAGGCTTTTCCTTTACCTACATTATCAGTTGGGTTTTTGCCCCTTTTGCTTGGGCAATTGGGACGCCCAATGAGGATTTACTGATTATGGGGCAACTTTTAGGAAAGAAAACGGTGATTAATGAATTCATTGCTTATGCTGATTTTGTTCAACTACGACAAGCAGGCACGGAATTGCAAGAAAAATCTAAAATCATCGCTACTTACGCGCTTTGCGGTTTTGCTAACTTTGCTTCTATTGGTATCCAGATTGGTGGTATCGGGGCATTAGCTCCTTCGCGTCGGAAAGATTTGACGGAGTTGGGCTTGCTGGCGTTGGTCGGCGGAACGATTGCTAGTCTATTGACGGCGGCGATTGCTGGGATGATTGTTTAGATGAGATATGAGATTATGAGATCGCTTCGCTTTGAGATTATGAGACTGTTCAAACGTATGCTTAGTTGTTGTATTAATTTTTTGATAACCGATCTGGTGCTAGAATATCTAGTATAGACTATTGTGTCATGAAAAAAATCGGCTTAAATATTGCATTGTTTGTATTATTGATGAGCTGCTCTGAACCGCCAACGCCTAGTATTTCGTTGAAGGATCGGCAGTTAATTGATTCTTTGTATCAAATCGAATATGAACTAATCGTAGATACGTTAGATGTGCAATGCGAACGGATGCAGGTAGAACAATTAGATCAGGTAGTCGATTCGCTGCTCACTATACGTCTGGCGGAAGTCGCTCGGCAGCGAAAACGATACAAAAAACAGCGAGAGAGATGATGCGTATTGAACTGTCTATTGTTGGTTATATGTTGCTTTTGTTGATTATAGCTTGCGAGCCACCTGACAATAGTGAGGCGAAAGCTGCTTTGATACAAGAACGAGTAGAAGAAAAAGTACAGCGACTACGAGACAGCAAATCGGATCGTTGCAAAGAGGAACTATACGCACAAGCGAATGAGTTGGTTGACTCTATCTTGATTGTCAAAGCGAAGGAGAGCAAGGATAGGCTAACGAAACCCTTGAAAGCCAATCGACCTGATCTGCCTGATGCTTTTTTGCTGGAAGATTCTTTTGCGATTCATCCGCTACTTCCTACTTCGGATCGTCTGCGATTAGATACTATTAATTCGGATACTTTTCCCATCAACAACTAACTCAACATGACCTATTTTACACCAGATTTCATTCAATTTTTCCAAGACCTTCGTGAGAACAATGACCGCGATTGGTTCAATGAAAACAAGCCACGTTACCTCACTTCGGTCAAAGAACCGTTCGAGCAATACATCGCTGCCGTCATCGACCGAACGCAAATGATTGATCCCCATATCTTGATTACGCCTAAAGATGCCATTTTTCGTATTTATCGAGATACTCGTTTTAGCAAAGACAAAATACCTTACAAATTGCACGCTTCTGCAGTAGTTGGAAAAGGAGGCAAGAAAGACAAAGTATCAGCGGGTTTGTACATTCAGTTTTCAGATAAATCAGTCGAATTTTACAGTGGCATTTATCGTCCCGATAGTAAGCAGTTGCAGCGCATTCGAGAACATATGGCAGCCAATCTGGATGAGTTTCACACCCTCTTGCAGGAGAAAAATTTTGTTACGTACTTCGACGGTACGATTCACGGAGAGCGCAACAAACGTATTCCAAAAGAATTTTTAGCCATTGCGGAGCAGCAAGATTTGATCTATCAAAAACAGTTTTATTACTATCGTCATCTGCCTGCTGAAACGATGTTAAAGGATGAGTTGTTAGAGGTAACAATACAGCACTTTGAGGCAGCACGACCCATGTCTCAGTTTTTTGAACAAGCACTTAATGATGAATCAAACTGACCTACGCTATCCTATCGGCACCTACGAACCGCCTGCTGAATTTACAGCGACTCATATCGATAACTGGATTGATTATTTGAGCACTTACCCGAAAAAAATACACGAACTGACATTTGAGTTAACGGATGAAGAACTCAATTACCGCTACCGTCCCGAAGGTTGGACGATTCGGCAAGTGGTACATCATCTACCTGATAGTCACACAAATGCATACATTCGTTTCAAGTTAGGACTGACCGAAGACACGCCGACTATTCGTCCTTATTTAGAAGATCGCTGGGCAGAGTTATCGGCGTCGAAGATTGCACCTATTCAGTCGTCACTTCATTTATTAGCAGCCGTTCATGCGCATTGGACGATCCTATTGCGCTACTGTTCCCCAGAGGATTTTGAGCGTCAGTTGTATCATCCTGAAAGCAAGGAAACGGATTCGCTCGTCCATTATTTAGGGAGATATGTTTGGCACAGCCGTCATCATTTGGCGCACATTCAGCAGGCTTTGGCAATGGGTAATGAACAATAGGCAATGGGCAATGAACAATGAACAATGAGTAATGAGTAATGAGTAATTTTGAATCCAATGGAATTTCTGGATGTAAGCTATCAAGCTGTAATTGCTAATTTTTATGGTTTGCTAGTTTTGATTAGAAAACACTATTTTTAGCTTCTCAAAACGAAACAAACTATATGCAGCGACGAACATTCCTTAAACGCACTGCTCAAACTGGCGCACTTGCTACTTTGGGCTTTTCAATTCCTTCTTGTATGTCTAATGCGAAGGACTACGCTTCCACACTCGGTATTCAACTATGGACAGTTCGAGATTTGCTGGCGAAAGAACCCTTAGCAACCTTGCGAGCCATCAAAGCAGCTGGCTATTATCAGGTAGAAATGATGGATACCGAGCAGCTCATCAACTTGAAACCGCTGATCGAGGAGGCAGGATTGGCAATTAACAGTTCTTTTATTGACTGGAGCTTACTGACTGGGCGTTGGGACTTGCGCGACGAAGAACCGCTGGCGTACAATTTTGATTATGTCGTCGAAAATGCAGAGAAAAATGGATTGACTGAGCTAGTCTTCGGCTATATGATGCCCGAAGAACGCAGTACACTAGACGACTATCGACGCATTAGTGACAAACTGAATGAAGCTGGTGAATTGTGCCAATCGGCAAATATTCAACTCTGCTACCACAATCATTCCTTTGAGTTTCTGCCAATGGAAGACTCCAATGGCTACGACGTTTTGATTGAACGATTAGAACCTGAACTTGTCCAATTTGAGTTGGATGTCTTTTGGTCGAGTTTGGCTGGTGTCGCTCCTCTCCCACTCATGGAACGCTTGAAAGATCGCATTCACTTGCTGCATTTGAAAGATAAATTGGAAGGCATGCCCGTTATTTATGACGAATCAGCAGTGCCTGAAGAAGCCTTTCAGCCATTGGGTCGTGGCGTGGTCGATTTGCAAAGTGTGATAGATGCTGCTCCCAAAACGGGGGTTAAATATTGCTTTGTAGAACAAGATCAGTCGCCGAATCCGTTGGAGGATATTGCGGTGAGTCAAGCGTTTGTGGCTAGTTAAACTCTAACTTGATGGCATCCATATCAATAAATCGGGCAGAACAATTAAAAAAACAGTTAGATAATTATCGTCCACTGAGTAAGTCAGTTGAGGCTCGGATATTTGATAAATTCAGACTGGAATGGAACTATCATTCCAATAAGTTGGAAGGAAATAGTCTAACGTACGGCGAGACCAAAGCACTCATTTTATTTGGTATCACTGCACAAGGAAAGCCTTTAAAAGATCACTTTGAGATCACGGGTCATAATGAGGCAATCAAGTGGATATTAGATATTGTGAAGGAGAAGCGACAGATGACAGAGGCTTTTATCCGACAACTCCATCAGCTTCTTTTAAAAGAGCCTTATTATTCAAAAGCAGTTACTAAAGACGGCGAGCCAACTAGAAAGAAAATTGAAGTAGGGCCGTATAAATCTACTCCGAATCACGTCCAGACTTCTACAGGTGAAGTATTCCGTTTTGCTGAGCCAGAAGAAACACCAGCAAAGATGGCGGAGTTGATGAAGTGGTTCAGACATTCTACTCTCGATACGATCACAAAGGCTGCCACTTTTCACTATCGCTTTATTCTCATTCATCCTTTTGACGACGGAAATGGTAGAGTAGCTCGTATCTTGATGAACTTTATTCTACTATCTGATGATTATCCTCCAGCTATCATTAAAGCCACTGATCGGGAAGAATATCTTCGAGTCTTGCGACTGGTAGATGCTGGTCAGCTAACCCCTTTCGTTGATTTTATTGCTGAAAACGTCAGCAGCTCATTGGCACTGATGGTTCGGGCAGCACAAGGAGAGTCTATCGAAGAACAAACGGATATTGATAAGGAAGTAACATTGCTAAAGAAGAAGTATTTAAGTTCTGAAAGAACTGTACAAAGATTAAGATCGCCAGCTTTAATCAAAGATTTATTGATGAATGAGCTTGGTGATTTTGTAACCCGCTTTTTTCAACGCTTAGAGAGCTTCAATGATTTCTACATACATACTTTTAAAAATTTATACATCAACAATGAGGCTTTCATTCCCAACACTGAAAAAGAGCCAATTAATCTAATTAGCAACTTTACAGCACCGATTGACCGAATTGTGGCGAAAAGTACGTTTGAGAAATTCAGGCAGATCGCAGATGCTAATCAAGCATTTGAATGTGCAATTATAGTTGAATTTAAACACACACACCTAGAAATATTTACAGCTCATCAAAAATCTAGAATCATAAAAAGATACCACGAAACCATAGAAATAGACGAAATAGATAGCATCATTAATTATGAAATCATGGCACATAAGAAATTCATTGAGGATAATTTTAACATTTAGAAATCTTCGTAGTTCAGTTACCATACTACTCTAAAAATCCCAATTCCGCCGCCATGTATCAATCACATCGACCGACACTTTAAAACTCGTATCAAATTGATCAGTATTGGAGTTGGCAGCAACACCATAGACACCCAAACGCAAGCGGCGGCGTGCGCCTAATTTAAAAATGCGTTCTATCCCAGCAAACGCTTCTTCATAACGAAACTTATCATTTGGCACATACAACAAACCACCACCGGCTACGGCTCTGATTTTCAGCTTTTTGACAAGTGGAATGTTATTAACCAATGCGCCATTGAAGTGGTGAATATGGTGTACTTCCAAAAAAGCACTCGAAATCGCTAAAGAAGTATCCAACATCTGAAACGAATGTAGTGGATTGGAATATAGAATCGGGTCAGACTCGCGGAAACGCTTCAAGTCAATGAATGGCAGGTTCTCTTTATTGAAAAACTTTCCGACTTCGGCGCGGTACTTCGAGTTCCCGAGTGTTCCAATTTGAACGTCCTGAGCGATAGAAAATTCTAAATAATCGAAGTCCAATTCGCTCCCCAATATTCCGTTCCAACCTTTGCGATGCGATAAGGTAAACGTAGGCCAACGAGAGCCGAGTACCA
>CAYLPW010000069.1:0-20593 GCA_964385665.1 uncultured Saprospiraceae bacterium | reverse complement strand
ACAAACTTCCCTATATCCATCACATTCAAACACTCCTCCGCCGTCAAACCACCTTTCCGCGCCGCCAACACCCCAAAATGCGTATCCTCCAAGCCTTGCATACTATGCGCATCAGGGTTAATCGCAATTTTGACGCCTTTTTCTAGCGCATACGGAATCCACGTCCAGTCCACATCCAAGCGATATGGATTCGCATTCAATTCAATCGCCACACCATTTGCAGCGCAAGCATCGATCACTTTTTCATGTTGAATGGGGTAGCCTTGCCGAGAGAGTAGAAGTCTGCCTGTGGGGTGTCCCAAAATGCTCGTATATGGATTTTCGATAGCTGTAATGAGGCGTTGAGTGGCTTTGGTTTCGTCCATTTTGAGCTGCGAATGCACCGAGGCGATGATGAAGTCGAATTGCTTTAAAATAGCCTCTTCGTAGTCCAAACGACCATCATTCAAAATATCACTTTCGATGCCCTTGAAGATGCGGAAGGGCTGCATGGCGTTGTTCAGTTCATCAATTGCTGTCCATTGTGCGGTCAAGTCGCTTGGGTGCAAACCGCCAGCGTAAAAGGCAGATTTGGAGTGATCGGTAATGCCAATATATTCGTAGCCTAACTCGCGTGCGCGTTCGCACATTTGCACCAGCGTATGTGTGCCGTCGCTGGCAGTGGTGTGGACGTGTAACACCCCTTTAAAGTCAGCTTGGGTGATAAGATCAGTATTGGTAAGACTGTCGTGATAGGCACGTTCTCGACGTTCGGGTAGGACAAAAGCGGTGTCTAGTGTCGCAAAAGCGGCTTCTTCTGTGGCAGTCGTTTGTTCGTTTAATTGATCTAGATTCAAGGAAGCGACAAACTTGTCATTGCCCGTCAGTTCAATTTGTCGTTTGCCCCAATCATTCGCCTTGCAAAAATGAAGATGGACAGCAATAGTCGGTTGCGCTAATTGGAAAGTCAGTTCATTTTCATTGACTACTTCTGCTGAAAAATGCTGCTGTAGTTGCTTTCGGACATCCTCTGTAGCGACTAATAAAAAGTCCAAACGATCCAAAATAATGGCGCGACGACGAAAATCGCCAGTAGCAGCGACCAGTTGGTCAGGATGGAGCTGTTGTAGTTTTTCTAATAACTCATTCGCGGTTGCTTCTACTTGTCCATACCGAAAATAGCCTTGATTACTTTGGTGGAATACTAGCTTTTTTCGTAAGTCCTCCTGTGTTTTCGCGCCAAATCCTTTCAATTCCACCAAGCGGTTTTCATTCACTGCATACAGCAATTCACCAATAGATTCCACGCCCAATTCTTGCCACAACTGCTTAATCTTCTTCGCCCCAAATCCTTTGATGCCTAGCATTTCTTGCACACCAGGCGGCGTTTGACTGCGATAGCGTTCTAGTGTCGCCATTTTGCCACCTGTTAGCAATTCTTTGATTTTGCCATGAATCGCTTTTCCTACGCCTGGTATCGCTGCCAGTTCTTCGTCTGATAAGTCGCTTAGTGGCTGTTCCCACGACCGCAATTTGCGATACGCATTCTCGTACGACCGAATCTTAAATGGATTTTCGCCATGCAGATGCATGAGTTGACCGAGTTGCTGGAAGGCTTGTGCGATTTCTTTGTTTGTCATTGGAAAGTGGATAAATTGGTGGAATCGTTAAAATTGGAGCAATTGGTTGTGTAGAGCTTAATGCTGAACTTTTCTCAATGCTCTCAAAATCTCATTTTCTCAAAGTAGAAGCGAAAGTAAGAAAAGCAGCAGTGCCGAAAAAGTGCCGACGACCAAAGTGCCTAATGAATAGATGCGATAACCCGTACTTACATCCATACCTGTCAACTGCGTAACGACCCAAAACGCGCTATCATTCGCATGAGAGATGACCAAAGCACCCGCTCCAATAGCGACGACAGCTAATGCCTTTTGGATTTCTGTATCAAAACCTAGAGTGACTAACAGAGGAGCTAAAATAGAAGCGGTCGTGATGAGTGCTACTGTAGAAGAACCTTGTGCCGTCTTGATCGCAGCCGCTAATAGAAACGGCAACCAAATACCTAAATTGAGAGAGGATAAACTGCTGGACAGTACATCCGCAATACCCGACTGCTGCAAGATTGTTCCAAAAATGCCGCCCGCTCCTGTGATGAGCAGAATAGTAGAAGCATCCTTCAAGGCTTTACCGACCAAACCAGAAGTGGACAGCAAGGAGTTGTCCCACTTTTTGGGTAATAAAAAAGCAAACAACATCCCAAGGAGCAGCGCAATGACTGGCGAACCTAGAAAGTCGATCACTTGGCGTCCCAAAGTAGCTGTTGCTGCTTCATTGAGTGGCTGAAAATAGTTGAACAAAGATTTGCCGACAATCAGTAAAATAGGAACAAGAATGGGTAAAAAGGATCGAAATGCGCTAGGAGCAGTTTGCAATTTTGTTTGCATCTCGCTTTCTGCTACTTCTGGATTGGGATCAATGTAAGTTCGTGCTGCCCAGTATTTACTATATAAAATGGCGACAATTAAAGCAGAAGCGCTTACGCCTAAACCAATCAACATCACCAGCCCCACATCTGCATTCAAGATACCTGCGGCAGCTATCGGCCCAGGCGTGGGTGGTACCATGACGTGCGTCAAGAGCAGACCCAACATTAACACCGTGCCAGTGCCAGCAATGGATTTTTTCGCGCGTTTGGAAATACTTTTGTTCAGCGGATTCAGGATGATAAAACCACTGTCTGCAAAGACTGGAATAGAAACTAGATAGCCAATAATGCCCATCGCTTCGTGGACGCGCTGTCGCCCAATCAATCGCAACACCACTTCTGCCAACTTGAATGCGCCACCAGAATACTCCAAAAATGCTCCAATAATGACGCCAATCACAATCACCAATCCAATGCTTCCCAACGTCTTCCCGAAGCCTGTATTGATCGCCATCACAATATCTGGTAGTGGCATACCTGCGAAGATGGCATAAATTAAAGAGGCACTGATGAGCGCGAGGAACGGATGGACGTTCAACTTGGCGGTAAGGAGAATGATGAGCGCGACGCTGAGGAGAAGGAGGAAAATGAGCATGGGAATATCGAATCTGTCTGACTGCCATCTATGACAGACAGGTATTGAACAGAGGAATATTGAATATCGAACGGACTGGAAGCCAATGACTATATACTGATCGGCTAACCCATGGGTGACGCACTTTTCTTCAATTCATCCAATGCAATGCGTTCCATTGAAGCAAACAAAACTGTCTACAAGGTTATTCTTCGATATACTACTGATTTTTACTCTTCGTAATCAATATTTTCCCCATTAAAATATAGAAATCATGTGCATCCAAGTCTAAAAGCGCGAAGCGCGATCTCACATCTCAAAGCGAAGCGATCTCACATCTATTTCTTACTCAACTTCCCTTCCTCCGAAATCACCAAATCCGTATCTGGAAAATCCAAGGCTGTCAACTCCTTCAACTTCTTTGCCGCACGATGCTGCGCATCTATTTTTGGTCCATGTGTTTTCTGCTGATAAACCGAAATGGCTTCTCCACTTACAAATTTGCCCTCAGGTGTCACTTCCAGTTTTACTAAAGGCGCAATGCCAGCCACGTCTCGCAAATTGAAGCGACCATAGGTACAAAAGTTACCCAAACTGTAGATAATGAAGCGATCTTTGTACAACTCAGCAGCGCGAGTGACGTGAGGGCCATGACCAAACACCACATCAGCACCAGCATCGACAACAGCGTGTGCGAAGGCGTGGACGTTACCTCTATTTTCGCCGTAATAAGTTTCTGTCTTTTTCGTGACGCGTTGGTTTTTTGCTCCTTCCGCACCACCGTGAAAAGAAACAATGACAATATCACTTTTGGCAGCTAAGTCAGCTACGATCTGCTTCGCACGTGGCAAATTACGAACATCTACCGTACCGCTATTGGGAGCAAATGCAGCAAATCCATAACGAATACCATCCTGCTCGAATACCACACTTTCATCTGTGCCAGCTAATCCAGCATACCGAATACCTAATCCATCCAAAATAGACTTTGTCTTTTTGCGACCGACAGGACCAAAGTCACCACTGTGGTTATTTGCCAAACTTAGAATATCAAAACCTGCGTCAGCGAAGTGCTGTCCATACGATTCAGGAGAACGAAACGCGTAGCACACGCTTGGATCTTTACAACGCTTCGGTGTGCCGCCACTGTCTAATATCGTTCCCTCTAAGTTACCGAAGGTCACATCAGCCGATTTCAAAATATCATCTACATCACTCAATAAGTCTTTTCCTCCGTTGCGTGGCAAGTAGTTGGATGGATAGTTCGTTCCCAACATCATGTCACCCACACCGATTAAGGAAATAGTACGTATGGTGTCCGCTGTAGGAATGGTATCTACACTAATAGTGTCAATGGTAAGTAAGGGAATGGAAGTTTCTGCGAGGGCTACTTCTGCGTCAGGATCGTTGACGGCACAAGCAAAGAAGAGTACAAACGCTAAGTGTTGTAGCAATAATCTCATAAATGTTGTTTTCTCAAAAAAAGGCTAATTGGGCTGTTAGCGGTTGGCTATCAGTTATTAGCTATTCATCAGTTAGTATGAGTTCACCTCTCTAAACTGAAGTATAGTAGTATGTTTTCACTTTTAAAGTGAGTGCAAAGGTAGAACCTCTTTTCGAGATTTCATAAACTGGTCGAATGACGGGATGTTCGGGGGAGAAAGGGGGGACAGAATTCTATACAATGGATAATAAGAAACAAAGAAGATTTAGTCTGTTAGGAACATCATATGATGGTTAAAAGTTGGCAATTGAGCAATAGACCAAATCACCACTCTGGGAAGAAAGCATCCTCAAAATGACGTACATCGGAATGTCCGGTCTCCAATAGTACAATACCGATGATGTCGAAACGAATTTCCCAATCATGTCCAATTTGTCGCATATAGACATTAGCAGCATCCACGAGGAGTTCTTCTTGCCGTGCTGAGACAAACGCTTCTGGTTCTCCAAAGTAGGTGGAGCTACGCGTCTTGACTTCCACAAACACCAAAATATCGCCATGCATAGCAATGATGTCAATTTCTGCTCGACTGAATCGCCAGTTGCGTGCTAAAATACGATAGCCTTTTGTAGCTAGGTAGTCAACAGCGATTTGCTCCCCTTGATTGCCTGTTTCTTTTTTCGTGGGCATAGTCCAGTAAAGCTTCAATCCAATATCCAAGCACTATTTCCAAACTTCTTCTTGATCGTAGCGAACGCTTCATCAAATTCGGACTGCTCACTGTAGTTGTAGGTGATACCGACATAGCGTTTGCCATTGCGGGTCTCGGAAAAGGGTGTGTAGCCAGCCAATTGAATTTTACGTGCTACTTTTTCTGCATTTGCTCGCTCTCCAAAAGCACCGACAACAACTCGTTTTACTTGTTGACCTGGTACTGGTGTGGGGGTTTCAATTTCACTGTCTTCTGCATCTAAGTCATCTGCTGTTGCCTGATCGACGGCAACAGTCGTTGGGTCGCTTGGGCTTTGGTTTACATTTGATCGAGTATCCAGATCCTCTTTTAAGCTATTTTTTGACAAACCCAATTGATCGCTAAAGCTATATAGCAAGACGGCAACTAAAGCAGCGGCAGCCAAACCGACAACCCAACCAAATGATCGTTCTTCATTGGAGATGGTAGAAGTAGCGACAGTAGTAGCGGATGTAGTGGGTTCAAAAGAAGGCGTTGCAGTATCTGAAAGGATGGTAGCAGCAGGCACTTCAGATAGTCCATAAGCTTCAATGTCGTAGTTGACATTGGACGGCGAGAAGTGAATGCTCTCTCCGTTGGCATAAAAGCTACCTATACTGTCCAAATTGACGCGTTCACCAGTAGCGATCTTAGCTTTCAGATCAGTGATAAAGTTGTCAACTAAAGCTTCTGCTGTAGTATGCGGAATTTGGTAGTCTTGCTTGAGTCGCCCTATCAAAAGCCCATCGTCAATACGAAGGTTTGGGTTAAAGCTAACTTGTTTAGATGCTGGATGTATGATGCCTCTAATCTGGTCGAGGTGTACTGAATGTTGTTGCAAACTAAAGCCACCTAAACCAGGTAGTACGACTGTATCGTACTCAAAAAGTAATTCTGCTATAATCCTCCCGATATTCATCGCTACAGTTATTTAAGTAGTTAGTACAAGGTATTGAGTAGTTAGTATGGAAACAATTTGATGGTGGTCAGCTGAACTACAACAAAATCTAATCCCTCTTTTGCTTTGACTCAGGTACTTAAGCTGCTTTTGGGATGTTTAAAATTGATAGGTGAAGCCGACACGCAGATCAAATGGCGTATTAGGATCAAAGTCAGGATGATTAAAATTGTATAAAATCATCATCTCGTAACCAATTCTTCCTCCACTGTTGTAGCCCGCTCCTACAAAATAGTTTTGCCGTTGTTCTCGGAGAATTTGGAGGCTAGCGAAGTCTGGTCTGGCTAGGCTTTCCAATTCGATTTCGCCCTGTACAAAAAATTGACGCAGTATCTTTTGACGTGCAAAAGCACCCACCGAGTACGAAACCGCTTGCAAGGATTCCGATTGAAAACGCTGATAGACATACTCAATCCCAGCGCGAGGACCGACAGAAAAACCGGGCATGTCATCGAAAATACGAATACCTACTTGTGGGGTCAATCCAATGAAAAATGTACTTTGATTACCACCTAGGTTAAAAAAATTAGGTAAGATGAAAGTACTTCCTATCCAGATTCGATCCGACAATCTACTGCCCGAACGCTCTTCTTGCCTGGTCTGTGCTTGAGCGGTCACCAATAATAATAGACAACAACAAGCACTAAAGATAATTTTCTTCATAATAACAATCATTGGTGTGAACTTTGAGGATCAAACAGTCTGTGACTAACAAAGTTAATACATTTTTAGAGATGAGAAATGTAGCATAGAAAACGCTAACGTTCTAAGCAAACGATTAGTACCATTCCCATTTTTTATCATACAAGATATAGAACGTAAGATGTAGACGAATATATTCTATCTAGCTAGAGGAAGCCTGAAGATAGTAGTAAGTGAAAGAAGGAGAAGTGGTTGCTTTTTCTCGTGCAGTCGTATTTTCAGCCAAATACAACATCCACCGATAGGCGCGGAGCGATTCGCTATTGGAGGCAGCATCTCCTTCAAAATAATTTTGAAAGCCCAGTGAATCTCCAAAATGCAACTGTAATACTTGAATCAATCCATTGACGTAGTAGTTGCGCGGTTCATCACTTCCTACGAATGGGTACACGACACCATATTTTAGTAGATCGTAGATCTTTTGAAAGTCTAGACGCCCACCTTTTGTCTCGAAATCAACCCCAAAGTCGCGCAAATAATGCCGATACAGTTGCTGCTCCTCCATCGTCTTAATGTTGCTTGTTAGCTCATCTAGTACAGTAGGGTCAGACAGTTCAAACACAGGAAGTCCAAGTCGCTCATGCACAACATTGTAGTTTAAAGCTGGACTTAGCCTTCGCCAGTTGGTCACGATGACAGACAGTTCGGTGTAGGTGGCTTCCCGTAGTGCTTTCTCCTGAAACTGTGCTAAGTCTTTAATAGTCACACTATTTTGATCCTGCATGTCAAACGAAATAGACAGACGGTCGTTTAGATTTTGAGCATCATTCGCTGCTAACTTTGCCAATGCTAGAGTGGCGCGCTGCTGTTGTACCTCTGGTACTTTTCGGTTGATGCTGTAGCGGTCAATGTCTTTGATCAATTGCGCCATTTGCTTTTCGGAGATGAAAGTGGCAGGATCTTCTAAAAAGCGATCAAACCAATCTGTCTCAATCATACTAATGATAATCTCCACACGGTCTAACGACTCAAAGTAGTCGGCTTGCTCTAAAAAGAACTCAAACAGCTTTTGATGATCGTCTATATTTACAATTTTGAGCACATCGAGGAGTTCTCGTGATCGAAAATCAATAGCTTCGATAAATCGCAACTCTCTAGCCGTACTTAGAGCAGGTCGTAACTTCAAGCGTCGTAGATTGCGCACAGGCTGGACTCGATCCAATGCTTCCAAAACAATCTTGCGATAGAGCGGCTTGTAGTAGGGCGAAGTTGTGATTGTATTGATGTCGTAAATAGATAGGCGGCTAGTACTACCTAGTTGTTGCAAGCGACGCTCAATGAACTGCTGTCCCCAATTCTCGTAGCTTTTTTGATAGTTTTCCCAATAGATGAGCCAATTGTCCTTGGCATCGCCCAGTTGGTTGTTGAAGTCATAGGCATAGATCAATTCCAGTAGTGAAATTGCCTCTCTTTCCATCGTTCCGTCTTCTAGTAATTTGATTAGAAAAGGAGTTTGATGTACGCTAGGATACAGACTCAAATAGAAGATATATTTCAGTCGCGTACGCTCATCAGGTGTTTCATTGATGGTGCTGAAAATAGCGGGTAGTTCATCCTTATTGAGTGGCGGTAGGAACTGTAGATCAAACTCCTTATCCTTCAAATCCTTCCAAGTGTAAAGCTGAATTTCTTTTTGCTCCACCAGCAATTGTTCGATCTGTTGAACAATATCGGCATCCGTTTCTAAAGCCAACAATTTGCTTAATCTATTTTTGACCCGATCAGAAGACAAATCGAATTTATTCGCATACACATTACAGACCCCATCTGTCCCAATACGCTTGAACAAATATGCTTTTTTTAAATACAAACGCAACTCTTCATCATTGCTAAATATAGCATCCCAATATCGAGTATACGCCCGATCAATTACCCAAGACAAGGAGTACATCATAGGTGAATAAGCCGCGTACAACAGCGCCTGATACTCCAAAGCCGTCAAGTCATTGAGCCGTACCATCGCATCTAGTTCTTTCTCGAGCCGATACCGATCATGTGGAGATAAACGTTCGTATAAGCTATCGACAACTGCTTTGACTTGAATGTTTGGTTGATACAAAACATCATTACGACGACAAAAATCGGTCAGTTCTGCTGTGCGTTCTAGGTATGCATATTGTATGGGTGGGAGTGTGGCGTGTTGGTTATTTAAGACTGGACGAAATAGCTCTACTAATTGTACAACTTCTCGAGGTTCACCTTCTGTCAGTGCTAGATAAGCTTGCCAAGCTACCGAGTCATTGGTGGAGTTGAGTTGCTGAATGTACCGTTTGTAGCGCGTCTCTACAGTGAGTGAAATCGTTTTATTGATAAACTTTTGCTGGTAAACATCCCATTCAAAATCTTCGTGATGCGCTACCCAATAGTGGGCAAAATTGAGTACAGCTATAGGATCAGTCCATACTGGCTGGGCAACGTATTGTTTTTTTCGATCCGCAATTAATACACGAGCAGCAAGTCGTGACTGTAACAAATCATACAGTTCACTAGCAGCTAATTTACTCTTATCCTTTTTAGTGGCTACCCGATACGCCTTCATCGCCAAATGGTAAAGAACACGAGGATCATTCGAGCGCATGAGGTCAGCCAATACATTGCGTTGCACGTCAGGAAGCGTATCCGAAGCATAAAATACTTTGCCTAGATAGGCAATAGTATCCCTAAAATACAACGGACGAAATGGAAAGTGTTGATTGTATCCATATTGCCGAACGGCGTCTATACTACCCAAACTATCCAATAACTCTATATAGCGACCAACACCACTTGGATTGTTAACTTTTACGTTAGTTAACTTCGCTAACTGATCGAGTAGTTCAAAAGAAGGAACTGCTTTTTCTTCGTACAATTGTACCAAGCGGCGCAACGTTTTTTCGTTGCGATAATTAGCCAGTTCCTCGATGACTGCAATCGTCAAATCTGGGTGTCGCTTCCGAAAAGACTTATCTTCAATGAGTTGTAACAAATACGCGTTTGCGTCTGAGCTACCTATCTCTCCGATACGCGTAATTTGTGTTCTAGCATTCAAATAGTCTTCTATCTCCACTGCTCTTGCATACAAGTCAATAGAGGCTTTCAGTCGAGTAGCAGCATCATTCAATTGTCCGCTGTTCACTAGCTCTACCTGATAAAGCAACGGACGCTCCTTCAATGGCGTAATGTAGAACGCCTGCATGGGTAGAGAATACTGTAACTGATCTTGGTAGCGGTAAAAAAAGTTGAGGAAGTTGCGTTTGGTGGTATATGGAGAAAATCGAAACTCACGGGGCGTGAAAAGGGTATATTTTTCAAGTAGGACTAACGCTTGTGCTTTGACCGAAACTTTATCCAAAAGGAGTGCCGCATTGCGTAAGGACATTGGGTCGCCTACTTTCAAGCCTTGTTCTACTTGATCTAAAATGTAGTAGTAGTCGACACGTGGAACTTTGTTTTGAGCGCATAGCGAAACTGGTGTAGCAAAGGTTGCCAACACCACAGTTACTAACATCGTTAGTCGAATAAACACGTTTCGCTTTTTCATGTGTTCCAAACAAGCTATTGAGTCGGGGGACTAATATGGGTTCTATCCGTACTACTTTATCCATCTTATAGCATGGAGCAACCGATGCTTTCACATGCAAAATTCCACAAACTTGCTGTGTATTGATTAATTTAAGCTTAAAAAAGCATCAGTTGCTTTTGAAACTTAACATCAATAAGATATTGAAAGATTTATAGAATAGTACAACTAAGTACTTATATCTTAGCTCGCTTCTACTCTCTAGTACGGAAAGCTAAAACAGGTGTTGCAAAAGGCGTGTGCTGTTTGAACGATGAAATCATATCTGTTGAAGATAAGACGCGCTCAAAACAAAGGATTAGAAACGAAGCTACGGGCGGTTAAAGTGTGTAGAAAGCGGTTAATATTCTGCCATTATTCGTTCTTCTTTCTAACCTTCTTGTTCGTTATGCTAATAAAAAAAAGACTAATTCGATTTGAAAAGTTATCGACTAGCTATCGCATTTCCACGATCTTGCCGCCACGCAGTCGAATTAAACGATGAGTACGGGCAGCCAAATCCAGATCGTGTGTGACCATGACCAGAGTCGTTCCAGCTTCCTGATTAAGTTCAAAGAGAAGTGACTCGATGGTTTGTCCAGTTTCCTCATCTAAATTACCTGTTGGTTCATCAGCGAAGAGAATTTTAGGACGATTGGAAAACGCGCGAGCAATGGAGACGCGCTGTTGTTCACCCCCTGACAGTTGTGTCGGATAGTGATTGATGCGCTTACCCAAGCCTACCTTTTCTAACAATTCTTTAGCTACTTTTTCTGCACCACGTTCGCGTCGAAGTTCTAGCGGCACCATCACATTTTCGAGCGCGGTCAATGTAGGCAATAGCTGAAAATTCTGAAAGATGAAGCCGACAGCTTCATTGCGCAAGGCAGCGCGTTCGTCTTCACTCAGTTTCTCCAATGCGCGATCCGCTAGGCGTACCGAACCAGAGGTGGCACTATCCAGTCCAGCGCACAAACCTAGTAAAGTCGTTTTTCCACTACCAGATGGACCGACAATCGAAAACGTATCGCCAGGTGCGACCGAAAAGCTCACATCATCCAAAACAGTCAACGCTTTTCGACCAGAGCGATAGGTTTTTGTCAATTGTTGTACCTCTAACATAGTGTTGTTTTTGTATTGCAAGGATAACAAGAAGGGTGGGGAAGGGTTGATTTATTTAGACGAATAAGATAAAATGAGGGATGGGAGATGTGTAGGAGATGTTAGATAGTAGACGCTAGACAATAGACTATTTCCGTAAGTGGTTGCAGATCAAAGCGATATACTCTAGTTAATTTCTATCTTGAAAACCTTTGTCGAATATCGAATACTGAACCGTCGAATACTGAATATCGAAGGAACGGAACACGTAGCGTGTGTCACTTCGACACCTGCCTGCCACAAACGGTAAGTCAGGCAGGTTCGTTATTCCTTGTTCGACATTCGATATTCAGCTATCACTCAAATAGCGGTTTCTCCTTCGCCAACTCCACGAAAAAGTCGCTCAATTCATCGACCACCAACTGCAAATAAGCTTCTCCTTTCGCCGCCGTCGCTTTCTTGGGATTGCCAGTGCCAGTATCTTGACTAATTGTCGTCCATGGTCGCTGCGCACTCGCCCAGCCTGCTCGAAACCCTTTGATGCGGTATTGTTTGGTCGTGCCGTCACCAGCTTCGGAGAGTGGACGCACCAAATCGGGACGAATGTGTAGCATCGCGCTTGTTTCCATCTCATCCGCATGATCGCCTTTCTCCTCGAAAAATTGAGCTTGATCTCCAATCTTGAACCAATCGACACTACACACAAACACTTCAGGATGAATGACCGATAGTTCTCGAATCATGGTTTTAAAATTGTTGCCACCGTGTCCATTGAGAATGACTAGTTTATGAATGCTATGTCTTTTCAGCACATCAACAGTATCGTTTAAAATAGCAAATTGCGTACTTGGGTTGAGGTGCATACAAAATGGGATATCTAATTGACCAGACTGTACACCAAATGGCATGAGCGGCAATAAAAGAACAGGCGCATGATATTCCCAAGCTTTCGCAGCAGCACGTTCGGCAATGTGCGTTACTTGATAGTTGTCTGTCCCATAAGGTAGGTGATAATTGTGCGCTTCGGTCGCGCCCCAGGGTAAAATAGCCAGTTGGTAGTTCGTGTCTTGAATGGTCTTCCAGTTAGTTGCTGATAGCAGATAAGGTTTCGTCATAGCGGAAATCTGAGTTAGTGTAGTCAATAGTCGTCTTTCAGCTCATACTTAATCGGAAATTGGTCAAATATACGAGAGGGAAAGCTGATAAATCGGCATTTTTTTGTGATTTGAATCGGATAAGAAGGATAAAACAAAAAAATTTCTACATTTGTGCGGAGAGAGATAGGCTTTTATTGAACAAATGGCTCAATAAAGTTTACGACCTCCTTTTTC
This sequence comes from uncultured Saprospiraceae bacterium, assembly GCA_964385665.1. GTDB lineage: Bacteria > Bacteroidota > Bacteroidia > Chitinophagales > Saprospiraceae > JAAUTG01. Next base: position 7,751 of record CAYLPW010000069.1, on the reverse strand, counting down.
GCTACATCAAATAGCAGGAAACGAAGACAACCTACCAATCAGGTTGTCACTATGAACAGTCAAACATTAAATTATTCATAAAAACAGTAGGTTGTGGAAAATCGGTATGAGAGTGTGTACTCTAACAAAGTGAGAGCTGGAAAGAGAAGAACGTATTTCTTCGATGTGCGCCGAACGAAAGGAGAGGATTTTTATCTGACATTAACGGAAAGCACCAAACGCTTCGATAATGATGGGTATGAGCGGCACAAAATTTTCTTGTACAAAGAAGATTTTAACCGCTTTATGGAGAGCCTAGAAGATGCGATTAATCACATCAAGACAGAGCTCATGCCAGACTATGATTACGACGAGTTTACGCGTCGGCACGAAGAGTATGAGCGTATGAAGCTAGAGGAGCAAGACGATGAGGGACAGCCTACTTCGGAAGCGGCAGCAAAAACTCCTTCTGAAATAGAGTCAGAGGAGGACATGAGCTGGTAAAACGAGCCAATGCGCTGAACGATACAAACGATCACATGAGCGAGACCTTACTTAGGGTTTCGCTTTTTGTCTTTGTAGGGGAAGGATAGATCTATTTAATTATTGCTGCTCCCCTTCCAATTCTAAGAACGAAAAGTAGACACTTCAACGAATTACTTCTTATTTTTGGATTTTCCGGTTTTTAAAACGTTCAAATCTAAAAAATGAAAACGCTCTTTTGTATTCGACATGCAAAATCGAGTTGGGATGATGCTGACCTACTAGACATCGACCGACCACTAAATGAAAGAGGATTGCGCGACGCACCACGTATGGCGGTCTTTTTAAAAGAAAAAGGAATTGTTCCCGATCTGATCGTAAGCAGTCCAGCAGAACGTGCTTTTCAAACAGCTACCTTCTTCCAAGAAGAATGGGCGATGAGTGACGATCAAATGGAGATCAACGATGATATTTACGAGGCGACTGAAATGGACGTTTGGGAGATCATCAAAGACTTACCTGACGAAGCAAATACGGTTTTTTTATTTGGGCACAATCCTACGTTTACGTATTTCGCAAACCTATTCAGCGAAGAGATCATTGGCAATGTGCCGACTTGTGGGGTTTGTCAAATCGAATCCCGAACGCGGAAGTGGAGCAAACTGGAAGCCAGCAATTCGGAACTCGTCGAATTCTACTATCCGCAGATGCTCGAGGATTAAATCAATCTATGTATAAAGTCAAGGAGATTTACTACACGTTGCAGGGCGAAGGACGTCATGCTGGTCGACCAGCTGTATTTTGCCGCTTCACGGGTTGCAATCTGTGGTCGGGGCGAGAAGTAGATCGTCATAAAGCTATCTGTCAGTTTTGTGATACGGACTTCGTGGGCACGGATGGTGAAAACGGAGGCAGCTACACGGCAGAAGCGTTAGCTGAAAAAGTAGCTTCTCTTTGGGGGGATGACTCTGCGCCTTATGTTGTTTGTACTGGTGGCGAGCCGTTGTTGCAGTTGGATGAAGAACTGATTGCCGCTTTTCATCAGCACTGTATGGAAGTTGCTATCGAAACGAATGGAACGATAGCTGTACCGAAAGGTGTCGACTGGATTTGTATGAGTCCAAAAGCTGGTACGAAGATCGTAGTCACGAAAGGACATGAGCTGAAACTAGTCTTTCCACAACCCACTGCTTTACCTATAGATTTTGAACACCTCGACTTTGAGTATTTTTATTTGCAACCGATGGACGGCGATGCACAATTGCGCAATACGCAGTTAGCCATCGACTACTGCTTACAACACCCTAAGTGGCATTTGAGTGTGCAGACGCATAAGTATTTAGAGATTCCGTAGTTGCATATTTGGACCGTTTAGGTCACCATGAGTGTATTCTAAGGAAAAGACGTCTACTTTCGTGATCTACGAAGCACCGTCCTTTGTCATATTTCCACTATTTGCTCATTCAGATATGATGGCTAAAGTCTTTTTTCTACATTTGTAGTCGTCAATGTCAAGAAAAGAAAAGACGACAACCATATCGTTATTTATCTCTTAAGTTGACTACATTCCCACAATAGATGTCGATTTCTCGGTTTTCATAAGTCATCAAGTGTACTACTTGACACCCATTTTTCTATTTCTAAAATTCACTTATGAACCGATTACAAACACATCCGAACACCACCAAAAGCCTATTTCTCTTACTATTCGCTTTGTTTCCCCTTTTTCTATTCGCACAGGACAGCTACTATTGGTCAGCCGGACAAAAGATCGAATTGATGACCGATGAGCAGTTAGTAAATATTGAACTACAACAAGAATTGACAACTGCGCAGTTAGATGATTTATCCAGTCAAAAGTCCTTTGAAGTTATTGACTATCAAAAAGTTAGCCAACGTCTGCTGCTTTCCTTTGAAAAACCGATTGAGCTAGAAAAAGTAGCTGCTACGCTTCAACTATCCGATCTAGCAGTGCGACACTTGAGCTACGGACTACGCTTATCCGATGGCTTTCCGCTTTGGCTGACACCAAAAATTGTTTTCAAAATGCACAGACGAGTGTCACCAACAATCATCCAAAATCGCTTTCCCAATCAAATTAAAGCCATCACGAATGATCCATTTAATGCGTATCAAATTCTAGAACTAAATGATGTGCAAGATGCGCTATTGATCGCCAACGAATTGGTAGAAAGTAGACTTGCTGAATGGGCGCATCCAGATTTCTATGCTGAGAAAGTAAAGCACGTCGATCCGCTTTATCAAGATCAATTTCAACTAAATAGCAACGGTCAAAACGTAGATGGATTCATCAGCGTCGTCGATGTCGATTGCAATGCGCCCGAAGCTTGGAACATCACCAAAGGCGACCCAAATATGATCGTTGCGGTCGTAGACGATGGCGTAGAAGTACACGAAGATTTAGTAACGACCACAGGTGTTTCCAGTCTGGTAGCAGGTTACACCCCTTTCAACAATGGCGATGGTTCACCAAATCGCGATGGCGCACATGGACAGTCTTGCGCAGGCATCATTTCCGCAGCGCACAATGACATAGGCGTTCGTGGCATCGCGCCGAACGTCAAAACCATGTCGATTAACATTTTTGCTGGTGAAGAAACTATCGCCCAAATCGCCAACGGCTTCAATTTTGCTCGTATCAATGGCGCAGCCGTTTTAAGCAACTCTTGGGGCTACTCTACTTGCCAAGCTCGGTTTGACGTACTCGATGAAGCTATCGCTAACGCAGCTAACAATGGACGTGACGGCAAAGGTTGCTTAATTACATTTGCTTCTGGCAACAGCTACAGAGATTGTGTGGAGTATCCTGCTAATTTATCCACTGTCATTGGCGTAGGTGCAGTGACGAATCGTGGCTTGCGATCCGACTACAGTAATTATGGTGACGCATTAGACATAGTAGCTCCCTCCAATGGCGCAGCAGGTGTTCGTACCATTGATAGAATGGGTGATAGTGGCTACTCGCGTGGCAATTATGCATTGGATTTTGGTGGTACATCGGCAGCTTGTCCTGTGGTGAGTGGCGTGGCTGCGTTATTATTATCTGCTTATCCAGATTTGACTGCCCAACAAGCCACTAATCTACTCTATATTACTGCAAAAGATATTGGTACTGCTGGACGCGATTTGGAACATGGTTACGGTATTGTCGATGCTTTCGCAGCACTGCAAGCAGCAGGTGGAACAGGTGGAGACGTCTCTGTTGGCTATTGCAATGCTAAAGGATTGAGTGTACGAGATGAATGGATAGGCGAGGTTCGTCTGGGTAACTTTATCAACACGTCGGGTGCTGCTGGCTATAGCGACTTTACCAATCAAATCATCAAGGTAGCGGCTGGTGGTACGTATGAGTTGAGCATCACGCCAGCTTATAGTGCCGATCGCTATCCAGATGTATTTCGAGTTTGGATTGACTATGACCAAAATGAAGTGTTCGATGCCAACGAATTGGTATTTGAAGACGGACCGACCGATCAAACAGTACGTGGAACAATCGCGATTCCAGCGACGGCAAGTGGGAGTACTCGAATGCGTGTCGCCTTGAAATTTGAGTCGTCTCCAGAAGCTTGCGAAGTCTTTGACTACGGAGAAGTAGAAGATTATACCATTCAGTTTGGGGAGGAGGATAATAGTACGATTTGTAGTGTTCCTACTGGTCTAGCAGTCGATATAGCAGCAGATCGAAGTGCGGTTCTATCTTGGAATGCCATGCCAGAAGCTACGACTTATGATTTACGGATTCGTACTGTGGGTGGCAATTGGATTCCATTTGATGCTATTGAAGGGACGAGTATTCAGTTGACCAATTTTACGATAGGCACGATTTACGAGTTTTCAGTACGAAGTAGTTGTAGCGATACTCAACTATCTGAATTTTCCGACGACTTTCAATTTGAGTTCGTAGAAGATGCTGGTAGTTCTACTGACTACTGTGCTGCTAACGGTGGTATCTCTCAATATCAGTGGATCGATTTGATTGAATTGAATGAAATCATCAATCCAAGTGGCGACAATGGTGGCTACGCGGACTTCACTGAGCAAGTAGCGAATATACAAGCAGGTGCAACAGAGACGATTTACATCAGTAAAGGACCAAATACTAGCTATATTTTTTATTGGACTATCTATATCGACTACAATCAGAATGGCACCTTTGAAGACGACGAGTTGATCGTGAAAGGCGAATCGGAGAGCAATGATGTCTTGTTCGCCGAATTTGATGTACCAACGGATGCAACGTTGGGACAAACGCGTCTTCGTATATTGATGAAGTACGACGATTCAGCGGACGCTTGTGGTGAATTTACGTACGGGGAGGTGGAAGACTATACGGTGAATATTCGAGCCATCGGGACGAATATTATGCAAGCGCAACGACCTGAAGCTATCGCACTTAATGAACCATTGGCGAGTGATCCAACTATTGAATTGTTTCCCAACCCGACGAGCGATTTTGTACAGCTTCGTCATGTTTCACTTTCGGGAGCGACGACTGTACAGTTATTGAATGGACAAGGGCAATTAATTCGAACCATCGAAAACTGGACTGGAAGAAAGATCGACGTACGTGATTTGGCGGAAGGCTATTATATTCTTCGTGTGCAGGCGGAAAAGGAAAAACTGGTGATTCCATTTATGATTGCGCGGTAGAAATAATTTACAAACAAAGGATTGTCGAAGATCAGAGTGCGACTGAAGTCGCACACTTTTGTTATGGCAATACTCATCAATTCGTGAATCATAACAACAGCGTATGATTTCAATCATACGAATTAGAATCGTTGCAAAACTTTTTTACAAAAAAATGTCATCGCGGGAACTATCTGAAAAATAAGCTGGTTGAGTGAGAGATACTGCGAAACTAGGCGACTAGTGGAACAGGATCAAATTTATATCATTCATTTAAGCCGAAGCACCGCAAGAAAGTAAAGTGACTTATTCATTTGGACTTAATCACTGAGCGACAAGTAGCGGAACTTCCACAACCCGTTTTTCTTATGGTAATGATAGCTGACGATTCACAACAGACTAAGCAGTTGCAAACATTCGAGCGTGAATTGATGCCGTTTGTCGATGCACTGCACAATTTTGCTTACCAACTTTGCCGCAACCGTGAGGACGCGAGTGATTTGGTGCAAGATACGTACATGAAAGCGTTTAAAGCGATTGACAGCTATCAGACTGGGACGAATGCAAAAGCATGGTTGTTCCAAATTCTGAAAAACAACTTCATCAATCTCTACCGCAAACGCGCTGTACGTCCGACTGCCGTTCCTTACGATGATGCGCTCAGCCCGCACAAGGAAGGCAAAGCGGTGCCACGCGCGAGCCGTGCCGATTTACGCGCTGAAATATTTGGGCGCATGATGGGCGATGAAGTCACAAAAGCAATCGACCGACTCTCTCGAGATTTCCGAGAAGTGTTGATTCTATGTGATGTGGAAGGGTTCACGTATGAGGAGATTGCAGACATTACCGAGGTCAAAATCGGTACGGTTCGCTCTCGTCTACACCGTGCGCGCAAATTACTCCAACAAGAATTGCGAGAGTATGCGACTGCACAAGGCTTTAACACAAAATTGAAATAATTTCTTCATTTGCTATTTTAGTCAGTGCTAAGTGAGCCTAACCTGTTTACTTAGCACTGCTAACTACCAATCGCCTTTCATCATGCTGATCGCTTTTTCACATTTTACTAGTCATTTTTGGAATAGTTATTCCAACCTTTCGCACCCCTCGGGTAGGAGTGCCGTTCTCATGATGTCGGTGGTATTGGATTTTATTAAAAATAGCACAAATATCGAATCATGAATAAGGCAATGCAAGTACAGGACGTAGAAACGAGAATCTCTATGTTGGTAGATCAGGAATTATCTCCTCAGGAAGAACGAAATTTGCTGCAACTCATCCATACGCGACCCGAATACCAACGTCTTTTACAGGAAGCTCAAAGCCTGAAACAACTCGTTCAACAGAAGACTGCCTATCAATCCGCTCCTCCTAGTCTTCATCAATCCATACGACAGCAATTGCAGAATACTTTACCTAAGCTCATGGTGTGATCTTTTTTAAGATGTTATCCCGAAAGCTTTCGGGAGTAGATGTTAGACGATAGACTTTCCAAGTTACCTATTGCTCTTGCTTTGCTCGCTACCATCATTTTTAAATAGCGAAGCCTTTGTAAACGACTATTTATTTACGCTACAAAGGCTTCGACTAACTTTCTCTGTTTCGATTTTTCTATTCAATTGGCACAAATTTTTTCAGCAGCCATAAAACTAAATGTTTTGCTGCTGCATCTTTTGAGCAAGGTCAATTTTGATCTTTCTTTTTCACCAATCGAATAGTCACTATGAAACACCTCTATCTTTTTCTATTCTTCCTGTTTGGTAGTACGCACTTAGCGATAGCTGCACCGCATGTCATTCACCCGACAGCAGAAAAGACACTTGTTGCCACTCATCAAAAAACAGTGCAGCACGAAGAAGCGACTTCTTATTCTTCCACCAAACAAAAGCGAAAAGCCAAAAAAGAAGCACGAAAGATGCGCAAGGAAGTTAAGTCACTCATCATCGGCATATTGGGTGTAGCAGTAGGCGCAGTATTGATTGTACTAGGTTTGGTTTTCGGCTTATTGGGATTGTTAGCTGGCTTAGCAGGTCTACTACTTGTAGTCGGATTGTTAGCTATTGTTGTAGGCGCGGTCGCTTGGCTGATTGATGAGGCGTAACTAGTATTGTTTTATCTTCTTTTAACTAAAATTAGTCAGCAAATCGAACACAAGTGTTTGGAGACAATTTTGTTACAAACAAAACTCAATTTCTATCATGAAGTATTGCTATCTCTTCGCCTTATTCTTTGTGCTGAGTTTGTCTCAACTGGAAGCAGCTGTTCCTTATGCCAGTGTTCCTAAAGAAACGGTGGTTGAGGAGAAAACGGATCAAAAAAACAAGCAACTTACCCAATTCAAAGAACGCATCAAGAATATATCCGCTAAGCAAAAGGTAAAAATGGATGAGCGGCTCAATAAGCTCAACAAGAAACTAGTCGCAGCAGAAGCTGGCGAGAGAGGGATCAAAGTCGGCTTGATTCTCATTGGAATAGGGGCAGTATTAGGAATATTGGGATTTCTAGCTGGCCTAGGCAATCTTTTGGTGACTATTGGAGGTGTGATATTGGTAGTGGGCTTAATACTTTGGCTATTTGACGCGCTTTAGTATTTTATTAATCCAATATGCCACTCAAATATATGCTTTGCCACTCTTTTG
>CAYLPW010000068.1:0-20653 GCA_964385665.1 uncultured Saprospiraceae bacterium | reverse complement strand
CAGGCGAAAACACCTTCATTGCTGTCCACTTGCTAGTCGGAACTAGCAGTGAGCAGCACGTCCACCACACAAATCCAGCTTTCTAAACAAAAAACAGAACACGCCCACCTTCTTATTGTACTAGAAAGACAATAGAAGAGACACCTATGAATGTAACAATACGCCTCCATTTACTCACTTGGACACTCGCGCTACTCAGCACATCCGCAGTCGCCCAACAAGACACCGCCGCCAACGATCTTCCAAAAGATCAAATAGTGGTGGATACGACTAGCTCCAATAGCGGAGCATCCGCCTCCGCTTTGAAGGAATACAACCAAGCTTACTATCAACTCGACTTTTTCAATCAAGGACTACCCGAAGCGACTTTTGCGTACAGTCTGCAAAGTCCGCAGGCGACCATGGAACACTTCATTCTGTCTAGTCGATCTGGCAAGTTTGAAGAGGCAGCCTATGCGCTGAATCTCAACTTATTGCCTAGTGAGGTGCAAGCCAAAAAAGCGGCTATCCTAGCCGAAAAGTTGCACTACATCATTAAAAAGCGCATCACCATCAGCTGGGGTGAACTGCCTGACCGACCTGATGGACAGATTAAATCGAACAGTTCCTCTAGCGGCAAATTGGCAGGAGAGGCCCGACGCGATATTCGTTTTGGAAATCTGTCACTGAATGGGCGAAATGTACCATTGCGATTGCAACGGGTGAAGCTGAAGGATCAAGCTCCATTTTGGGTGATTGCGGCAGGAACGACCGAAAATATTGAATTGCTCTATCAGCAACACGGCCCTAGCCAATTCGAGCGTTGGGTGCCAGAATGGAGTGAGCAGGAGGTGTTGGGGATTGCGTTGTGGAAGATAGTTGGGCTGTTGTTGTTGGGACTGATTTGCTATTTGATTGCGCGTGTCATTAGTTTCGTGGTGAGCAGAACGGCAAAAGCATCTCAACAGGAATGGCTGCGCGATATCAGCGGTCGAATAGCAACTCCTTTGGCGTTGGCGGTAGGTTGTTTCTTGTTTTATATAGGAACAAAAGATGTGTTGTCCATTTCGGGTTCTTTTGCCCCTTATTTCTATTCTTTGCTTTTAATCATCGTCATTGGAGCAGTCACTTGGCTGATTATGCGCGTCATTGATAGCGTCATGATTGAATATACTGAATCGCAAATCGGTGATGTGTCAGAAGAAGAAAATTTGCAAGCACGACGGACATTGACCTATATTTCTTTCGCTCGTCGGATCGTCACGTTCGTTGTTATTGTAGTGGGTATCAGTATTGTATTGTCCCAATTTCCGTCTATGCAAAGCTTAGGCGTTTCGTTGATGGCATCGGCTGGTTTGGCGACGATCATTTTAGGGATTGCGGCGCAAAGTACACTGGGCAACATTATTGCAGGTTTGCAAATTGCATTGACTAAAGCCGCTAAAATAGGCGACAGTGTTCTTTTTGAAGGCGAATATGGAGCGATAGAAGATCTGCGGTTTACGTATTTAGTCATTCGGACCTGGGATTTGCGCCGAGTCGTCGTGCCGTTAAAATATTTCATCACACATCCATTTGAAAATTGGTCGCTCAATGATCCGCACATGATGAAGCCGATTCATTTGTATTTAGACTACAAAGTGGATGTGGAACAAGTACGTCAGAAGTTTTCCGAGCTTTTGAAGGCAGCAGATAACTACGATGAAGAAAATCCACCGACTTTGGATGTGATCGACTGCTCGAAAGAAGCGATTGAACTACGGGCTTTATGTAGTGCCAAGGACGCTTCTACGGCTTGGAGTCTGCATTGTAAGTTACGTGAGCAGATGGTGGCGTATATTGGACAGTTGCAAGATGGGAAGTATTTGGCGAAAGAGCGGGTGCAGTTGCAGGAGTATTGAGGCTAACTACCTATTACAGACAAGGGTTATAAATCATAGCTGTTGAGGCTGATTTGACGACTTCATCCTATTTAATTTCAAAATGTTGGAGGTTTCATTTAAAGCCGTTGATCAACTAACACCAATAGACTTAATCAACACCTCAAACGTCTCTTCTTTTTTGTTCCCGATCAGCAATTGCATTTCTAAAATGTCTTCTCCTGCGTAGTTAGGTACGTCAACTGGCTCACCGTGAAACTTCGCTTCCATTTGAGCAAATGGAATAGTGATCGTTTCCCATTCGTCCTTATTGTTGGTCGGAAAGGTGAAACCATAGGAGTGGCGACCGTTCGGCGTTCGGACTCGGAAATTATAGTCTTTGCCGTCGCCTTTCACGTCTAAGACAAAGGCTTTTGCTTGGTCGTTTAGTTGATATGGATTGTCTTCTATCACCTGATGAATGGAACAAAAACCACCATTGTTTTCTAAGGAAACGCGACCTGAGAAATGCGCATAGTCGTCGGCTGTCATTTTGAGCTGACTGTCCGAGCGGCCACCCATGACCACATCATCTTGTACACGCCATTTACCTTTTCCTTGTTTTGGAAAACTGTACAGGACACTTTGGCTTGCAGCTGTCTCTTCCGTAGATGGATTCGTATTGGTAGTGGTTGTTCCGCTTTTGTTAGACTTGGACATACAGGAAGTTAAGATGATGATGAAAAGTAGGAGTATTCGCATGGGAAAGTAACTTTGGGGAGCGGAAATTGTTCGGTTTCACTATTGTTCTAAACGATCTCGCCTAGTCGGAAAACCAGTTCATTCTTTTGTTTCCGTCCTCTTATTGCCTATCAAATTGATTTGACTTTCCCTCGCTGATTAGCACTAGAAAAAAACAGCTAATCAGTCATTTCAAACTGTACGTTCTGATAGATGCGCTCCATAGGAATTTTAATCCCTAACGCATCAATCGTCAGCGTTTGATCTAAACCTTCGACACTGCTAATGCGCCAAAGATCACCTCGGCGACTAAAGATGTCTATTGCAGGCTTGTCTTGAGCGATTAAAATGTATTCTTGTAAAAACGAAATGGAACGATAAAGTTTGAACTTATCGCCTCTATCGTATTGAGCAGTCGAATCCGACAAGACTTCGACGATGATAATTGGATTTTGGACAGCTTGTGCACCCACGTCTTTCGGATCACAAACGACTATCATATCTGGATAGACGTATTTGTTTCTAGAAGGGATTTGTAGTTTGGTATCGCTATTGAAAGGATTACAACCACTTTTTTTATTCTGCAAAGCCAAGCGAGCTTCAAAAAATACATTGCCACTAATTACAGAGTGATTCGTCGAACCACCAGCCATAGCGAATACCTCACCATTATGATATTCATATTTGGTATTTGTTTCCTGTTCTAGTTGGATATAATCTTCAAAAGAGAGCTTTCTTGCACTAAGTGCGTCCATCGTCGTTGGTATTTGTCACAAAACAGCTAGAAGGCAAGCAAAGTTCTTAAAGATCGTAGTCCCTTACTCCGCCTTCCCAATACCCCAACCCACCAACAACTTCAACCCACCGACCACAAAAAGCAACACAAACGGATAAACCCAACCGCCAGTCCAATCAAACAACAATCCAAACAGAATAGGCCCAACGCCAGCGATGAAGTAGCCCACTGACTGCGCCATTCCTGATAGTTCCGTAGCCGCCGCCGTACTATCCGAACGCAAAACGATGAAAAGTAACGCCAGACCAAACGTGCCACCCAGTACAAAACCAATCAGCGACACCCAAACCGCTGTTCCACCTAATTGCGGCAAAAACAAACCCACCAAACCAACAATTTCCATGACGCTTAAAATAAGCACAATATAGCGTTGATCCTTCTGTTTTCCTGCCCAAATCGGAACAATCATGGAGCCTAAAATACCAACCGCTTGTGACAAGGACAACAACCAGCCCGATGTCGATGCATCCAGTCCTCTACTTTGCAAAATAGTAGGTAACCAAGCTAGGAGCACATAGAAGGTCAACGACTGAAAGCCCATAAACAGTGCCACGCGCCAAGCGGTAGTGGAGCGACCTAGCTTCCGCATCGCTTCCCAATAATTCCTATCGGAAGACTCCCTTTTCAATCGAAACAGTTGAGGCAGCCAAATTAATAAAGCGAGTAAGGACAACGCCGCCCACACGCGAAGTGAATCGCGCCAAGTCAAGCCAGCTATAGTCATCAATGGCACACTCACACCTGCTGCCAGTGCCGCGCCGCCAGCCATCATACTAGAGTACAAACTTGTGATGAAGCCAGCTCTATCACTGAAATTTTGTTTCGTCAGACTCGGCAGTAATACGTTGCCGAAAGCGATCGCAACACCCGCCAATGCAGTGCCTAGATATAAGGCTGCTACCGAATCCACAGACCTAACCAGAAGTCCTACCGTCAAGAGCAGCAATGCACCAAACAGCGTTCCACCGATCCCGAATCGTTTGGTGAAGATGGGTGTCAAAGTAGAAATCAATCCAAAAGCAATAAGCGGTAGGGTGGTGAGTAAACCCAGCATTCCGCTAGATAATCCAGTCGCTTGTCGAATGTCCTCTACTAACGGACCAACACTAGCTAAAGCAGGTCGCAGATTGAGCGCGATGAGGAGGATGCCTATGATTAGTAGGAGGTTATGGGTGGAAGATGAGCGATGAGTTGTTGTGTTTGTCATTTACAGAGTTCGGCGCAAATACGTTGGGAACAGCTGGAAGAAGGCTTAGTTGTATGGCACTGATCGGAAATCATTTATCTTTGGAGCAGAAGATCATACACATGCTTAAAAATTTCAGTCTCCATATTCTTTATCGTATCGCACTGCTGTCGCTGGTCATGGCAATCGGTATTGTCGCGCTCTTTCAGCAGCAATACATTATTGGGACAGTCGCGGTGATAGTTTTGGTGGGATTGATTTACAACCTCCTCCAGTTTGTCAATAACACCAATAAAGATGTTGCCAATTTTCTGGCGGGTATTCGCTATGATGATTTTACCTCCAACACATCTAGCAATGTACAGGGTAGCCACTTCGATGAATTGCACGAAAGTTTTAGCCTCATCAATCGGAAATTTCGAGATATTCGGGCGGAGAAGGAAGCGAATTATCAATTTCTTCAAACATTGGTACAGCATGTGGAGGTGGGTTTATTGGGAGTTGATGAAAACAACAAAGTGATTCTGACCAATAAAGCCTTACAGAAACTCCTTCGGAAGTCGTACATCTCCAACATAGCCGCTTTGGGGAAAATAGATGAACGCTTGCTAGAAGCGGTGAGAAATTTGAAAAGTGGGCAGCGAGAATTGGTGAAAGTGAGTGTTCAAAACAAGCTCTTGCAATTGTCCATTCAGGTTACAGAAATTACCTTGCAGAAAGAACCGTATCGACTATTTTCATTTCAAAATATCCAGTCAGAATTGGAAGCGCAGGAACTGGATTCTTGGCAAAAACTAATACGGACACTGACCCATGAAATCATGAACTCGGTCGCCCCAATCAATTCTTTAAGTTCGACCTTATCCAACTTATTGAACGAATCGGATAGCATCAGCGATGAACTGTTGCAGCAACTTCGACAGTCATTGGTCGTCATTCAAAAACGAAGTGATGGCTTAATGGGCTTTACAGAAACCTACCGCAAACTGACGCGTATTCCATTACCTCAATTTCAAATAATAGACGTAGCAGAACTCATCTCAGCCATCGAAATTCTGTTGCAGCCAGATTTTGAGGCGCAGCACATTCAATTCATCAAACAACTACCCGAAAAGCAGTTACAACTCACCGCTGACCCTAATTTATTGGAACAAGTCCTCATCAATCTACTCAAAAATAGCATTGCTGCCGTCCAAAACCGCCCGAATCCAACTATAGAAGTACACGTCTTTCCGACTGAAAATGACAAAGTCAGTCTACACATCAAAGATAACGGCACTGGCATTCCCGAAGCCAAACTCGATCAAATCTTTATTCCTTTTTATACGACTAAGGCGGAAGGTTCGGGCATCGGCTTGAGTTTGTCTTTGCAGATTATTCGACTGCATAAGGGAACGCTGACGATTCAGTCGAAGGAAGGCGAGGGGACGATGGCTGTGGTGGTATTGTGAGGGGGATGGTTTCGGTTGAGCTAAGATAGTAGACGTTGCGAAAGAGAGTGGCATCAATGGTTTATTTCACCGCTTGTCTTTGTTCAGGGAGTAGAGCAACTGAAATTGGTAGTCGGCTTGTTCGGTTAGGATAGCTGCTCGTTCTTCTTGGTTGATGTTTTTGGAAATTAGATATCCATTCAATAGCTCTAAGTTGGCGAGAACATGCAAATGAGCTTTGGTAGTATGATCGCGAATGTTTCCCTTTGAAGTCGGATTGGCGTTGCGCCATTGTGCCGCAGTTGTTCCGAATACAACTAAGTTAAGCAAATCGGCTTCACTTGCATAAGTCAATCCCTTTTGCGAAGGAGAGCTGCCTCTCGGCAGTTGCTGTTTGATAGAATCGGTGTGTAATTGGTAATTGAGTTTCGACCAGATGCGTTTGATACGATGTTCGCCAGATTGCAGGAAGGAAAGTACGAATTGGTAGTAGAATTGAGCGGAGAGCCAATTGGCAAAGTGAAAAGCAATAATAATATGCGCAAATGTACCTCCGTATCTCCCTTGTTTAGCGTATATAGAGTGGCAGTTAAATGCATCTAGCTTGTCGGCACTAACTCTAAAAGTATTGTCGCCTGCACGATTTTTAAACACGCCGAATTCGGCGTGTTTAAAAACATCGTTTTGTTCTTGCTCCCATACTTCTATGAAATCTAGTGTTGCTCTATTTCTTAGCCAACGCTGAACAATAGCACTTGGTGTATCATCAAGTCCTTTGCACATATCGGTAAGACAGAAGTAGGCGTCTTCGATCTGTTTTCCTTTGTAGCGAACCGGCGTATTACCAACAATTAAATTACTAGCCATTGTCACATTGATTTTGAAGATTGGAAATTACATAGTGAGATTCAGAAGTTGAAATTGCCTATAATTATAGTTATGTTTAAAATTTGATATGCCAATTGAGTTACAATAGCTTCCCTTCTACAACTATATCCCGAAAAGCAGCCGTTTGTATAACTTTCACAGAAGGAAAGTCAATATTTTTGAGGACTCGGTAGTGTTTATCATCAGTGACGATAAATTGAGCATTACCTGCTATAGCACAATCAACGAACTTATTGTCATCGACATCTTGATTGATGAGATGCCATTTGTAATAAATGTCTGTTTTTATCGCGTGATCCAGTTGAGTAATCATCTCTACTACATTAAACGAAACGACTGCACTCATCTTTTCTTCTAGCTTCTCCGCATATTCGTTTAAAATTTCAGTAGAAATCAACAATTGAAAATGTCCATTAATTAGGGCATCAAAAATAGGTCGAAATTCAGAGCGTTTTGGAACAGAAACGATAAGCGAGTTCGTGTCTAGTACTATCGAAATCATCTATTCACCTTTTAACCATTCGTTCATTGTTTCATTCGTCCATCCTCGTTCCTCCCAAAGTCGGTCTGCTTCTTCTGTTGCCTTCTGTGCGAAGTAACGCGCGAGCAATTGCTTAATCTCTATCAACTGCTCATCCTGAATACCGAAGCTGTAGATTTTCAATAACTCTAATTGTAAGCCAGTCAATGGTTTATCTTGTGTCAACATAGATGAATAAATTTGATAATAGCTATTTCCTATTTCTTAAACGAAGCTACTCAAAATAAAGTTTGGATAATTTTGTATGCTATCTACATCAGTCGCCATTACTATAAAGCCATGAAGGACAACCTGACCATCCAAGCTTGCAACACAGATGAAATCCTCTGATCGTCGCAGTTTGCAACTGCGATGCCATACGTTCACAAAGCAGCAAAATTATCTGATAAACAACACCAGTCCGTTTCACCCTAATTCTCCTCTCCCACAGTTACAGTCGAGACTATCAATTGACGTTATCCAACATCAATTACTCCTTTACAAATTTCTTTCGCGGGAAAATATAAATGAATTAGAGTTTCAGTCCTTTAATTTTCAGTTTCAACCGTTCTATTCGCGTTTGATAAATATTCAAAATATCCTTAAACTGCTCGTTTTCTTGCTCGACAATCCGATTGATAACATACGTTCGCAAGCGTTCATCTTTTCGGTAATCCTCTGTACTTAGTGTTCTTTCCAATTGTTGTTCTTTTGCTTCTATTAATGCCTTCGCCAATGGATGTTCTGACAGTGCATCGATAGCCCGTTGCGTGATTGCTTCATCTTCGCTTGTCACTTCTCGAATGCGCTCATTGATCGTGGAGGCAAATTCGTCTTGCAGCAATAGCAGTTTTGCTTTTAGTTGATTCGCTTCCTTTTTGGCTTCGGCTTGACGTTGTTTCGTTTTTTGCTGTTCGATTTCCACATCGGTATAACCTTGCTCTAGCGCACTAATAAAAAATCCAGAAACAGTCTTCTTGATCTCTTGCTTGTATTTCGCTCGACGCGTTACGGCTATAGCTTGCTCAATTGCTTCACGGCTATATTTGCCAGTCTTTAATCGTTTTTTGAAAGCCGATGCCGTCACTCCAAAAGATTGAATAACGACCTCTCTAAACTCGTCAAACAGTTCTTTTTCTTCAGAAGCAGGTGTCAACGGCTGCACCACTTCACTTTCTATCTCATCGAACATTGAAATCTGTGGTCCTTCGCCTCGTAGTATACTCACTTCCGTTTCACTTTTACTCACGATACGAAACCGAAGTGCGTGTACTTTTCGCCCCTTCTTGACCTTCTCTATGTTTTCTATCGGTACGGTCAGGTCAGTATTCTTATTGATGTCTTTGACCGATTTGAGGATGACTTTTTGATAAAAATTAGAAAAGCGCGGATACTCATTCGTGATCTCGAACATATCTTTCAGATCTTCGACTATAATGGTTCGGAAACCTTTGTATTCCATTTGTTTGAACAGCTCATACAAGCGCGTCGCGTAGGGCTTCAGCTTAATGATGTTCCGTAGGTCATAAGACGTATATCTGGAAATGGCAGGATTGAAATTCTTTTTGATTCCCAATAAATAGGGCTTGATGTCTTTGTCAATGGACACGTCTACATACTCTTGTTGCTCTACCCCCTCCCCTCTTTGTCCTTTTTCCAGATAGTCGACAAAACGAATAATTCGGTGCATTCGTCCACGTCGGAATTTGTCGTTTTGCCAACCAATATACACACTCTTTCCAGCCATGCTAATCGCAGCTTCTCGAAGAAATTCATACGACTGATTGGACTTCAGTTTGAAGTTGTTTTTAATGTCTTTAAACCAAAGCCGATAAACCTTCTCGTCGTCATCATCTTTGTGAATACTGGCAATCAATGAATGGAAAAAGCGCGTTTCCCATACATCAAACATATATCGGGCTTCCACTAGATCGTTCGATTTCACCACCAATTTGATGGTCGAACCCCTACCCTTCTTTTTATTCCTGTGATTATTTTTGATCGCCATAACTTTCTTTTTTCGTCTCGCTATGTCTTCGTGATAGGTAAAACGCTCCTACTTGTTTATGAGCTGTTCGCTAAATGTCTGTCTCAAAAGGCAACTATTTTGGGACACTTTATTTATCGTCGTTATCGAAAGGCAACCATTTTAGGACTATGCCCAATAACACCTATTGAAGTGTACCCAATTTGGGAAATACCTCCCGTAACGCACCGTTTCTATTATAAAGGTAACTAAATTGGGATACATTTTCTCCCAAAACGGTTGCTTTATCCTATTTTAGTTGCCCTTTGTCCTAAAGTGGTTGCCCTTCTTCCCAATTTGGTTGCTTTATTGCCCAATCTGGTTGCCTTTTGTCCCAAATTGGTTGCCTAAACCTACATATTCCGTTGATAATCAGATGGTTACATCGACTTCAAATAGTAAATAACTAATCTAATAAAAATACAACAACTCTTGTTGTTGGTGAATCTTATCTAGTTTTTTAGAAAATAGCTAGATAACCTGCCCATTCTATCGCTGCCATTCTACCTCATGTAGTAAAGCATGAGCTAGCAGCTAATGCTTGAAAAACAAATGTTTCGCACGAAAGGCAACCGTTTTGGGATACATTGAGATAGAACCAGATGTGGAAAGGCAACTATTTTGGGATAAACTTAGAGATAGCATCTAGCCGAAGGGCAACCAATTTGGGAGATGTATTTAAATTAGAAACTGCAAAACTGCAAACCGTTTCGCAGTTTTACTCAAACAATTTTTTGTGCAGTTCTAATACACTGAACTGCCAAATGGCTTCTTTTCTAAGTTTGAAGAGACGTTCTTCTTGTGTTAGTATGCCTTCGTTGAGCCAAGCGGCGTTTAGTGATTCCATATTGGCGACGATGTGCAATTCTTCAGGACTGGCATGATCGCGTAAATTGCCAGCTTTGTGTGGGTTGTGTTCGCGCCATTGTGCAGCAGTCGTATTAAAGACCGCTACATTAATAATATCTGCTTCTTTGGCGTAATGGACACCTATGTATTTGCGATCCACTTTTTCAGGAATACGCGCCTTGATCGCTGCTCCTTGCAAATGGTAGTTGAGTTTGGACAATTCGCGTTTTAAACTCCAGTCTTTCTGTAAGCTTTTTAGTTGCTGAAACTCTTTGATAAAGTATAACTGAAAAGCTGGACTCAACCAATAACAGAAATTGATGGCAATATCCGAATGCGCATAGGTGCCACCGTATCGACCTGCACTCGCCTTTACTCCTACTGCATTGGTTTCTTTCACCCAGCGTTTGATGGACATAGTTGTATTGTTGCTTTGCGCTTCTAGTCTGAATTGATTGGCAAGAGCTAAGTTGAATTTTCGATTGTGCAGCATTTCCCATGTTTCCAAAAACTCCAACACACTAGCATTGCGCAGCCACCGACGGATGAGTTCGCCAGGCTCTTCGCTATTGAATCCTCTAGCGATGTCAGTGATTGACACCATTTCTGTATTTTTATTAAACACGATGGTGATCTCCTTCCCTTTTACCTCTATGGTTTGTCTGTTCTTAGCCATTTGGATAAGTTGTTTATGTCTGATTTGATGGTCATTGTTGCATAGGTCACTGTCCCGAATTCTAATTTGGTCATTTTAAACCAAATTAGAATTGAAACTGAAAAATGACTATTCTGTACTAATCGAAACTGCAAGACTGCAAAACGGTTTGCAGTTTGTATTATAAATCCTCTCGCGCCAAGTCTAAAAAATACTGTTTCATCGTAATGCCCATATCGAACGTCCGCTTTCGTATTTCTGCATGAAGCGAAATGGGAATGTCTAGCGTCACCCGCTTCGTTCGCTCTTTTGGTGGTTTGATAGGCTGTTGTGTGTCCTCTTGCTGATGAATTTGTTGTACAGCTACATCGGGAATCACTTCCTTAACCTCTTTCGGTTTGCGTACCGATTTCTTACCACCTAGTTGTAATTTGCTGTAATCTATATTCTTTTTAGCCATGATTGCTTCGTTTTGTTATGCATGAAAAACTGCAAGACTGCAAACCGTTTTGCAGTTTTAAAATAAATGTAATCATTAACCTACTAATTGTAGTGATTCAGCAATACCCAATACTTCATTGGTTAAGCTGACGACCTCCTGTTTTGCCTTAACATCTACACTTTCGTATACGCCAGCACCTGTAATGCTTGTTTCTGCATAGACCACACGTGTTTTCATCGTGGTTTCTAATATTGGAATATCGAATTCATTTTCTATCATGCTTTTGATGCCTTGGTGTACATTCTTATTTCCTGAAAATTCATTCAATATAAAGTAGGCAGGAATAGACTCACGAAACTCTTTGGCTTGCTCATAGCGGGAGAAAAACTCCGCCATCGTGCGAAAGTCGTGTGCGCCGGGACGAATCGGGATCAATAAAATATCACTAGCTAATATGATACGCGTCGTCATCTCGGATAGGGAAGGCGTTCCGTCGATGAGGACGATGTCGTAATCTCGGTGCATGCTGTCGACTGTTTTGTTCAATGCTTTACTGTCCGTTGCACCGACTACCGTCACATTCGGCAGACTTTCTTCCCGAGCGCCATACCAAGCTAAAGAATTTTGGTTGGTATCCGTATCAACGATGCAGACTTTATAGTCCATGTGTGCAAAACAGACCGCTAGATTTTGAGTGATCGTCGTTTTTCCGACGCCACCTTTCAAGTTTGAAACTCCTATTCGCATATGAATTGATTATTTATGGTGATGCTAAATCGAATTGAAGCTCAAATTTAGATAAAACAATAGACTGCAAAACACCAAAACTGCAAAACTGCAAAACTTTTTTACGCTTTCACTGCAAAACTGCAATTTTTGAAGGATTATAATGTCGTAGTACAAATTTGGAAACGAAACAGGAAGGCTGGATTTATTTTGAGACTGTTTTAAGAGGATTTGAGCGTTTTTGAGTTGAAAATTATATTACTTATCGATCTTTTAATTTTTGATACCTTAAAACTTCTCTAATTTTAGACAATAAAAATATAAACTGCAAAACGGGTTGCAGTTTATCAGTTTTGCAGTTTTTACTGATGATTTTAGCCTTTGTGATGATTGAAATGTGGAAAAGAAATAAGCGATGAGCAAGATGCAAATATAGAAATCAGGGAATATTGATAGCAAGCAGTTGGACTATGCAGAATCAACAGCTAAAATCATTTATTAATATTGGATTTCTAAAGATGATCTATAACATTCTAAACTGCTTGCAGTTTGTCAGTTTTGCAGTCTGTACTAGCAGTTACACTTTGCTATTGTCTTTGAATTTATAAAAACGAAATAGGGCAGGGGGGGGAGTAAAATATTTAGATACCCTACAGTACATGATAGCGTTCACCAAAGCGTCTATTAGTTTTGAGACTGAAACAGGATTAAATCTCAATCTATCAGGAAAGCGTCGGTAAGTCACCCCGTGAATGTTTTATTCAGAATGGTGCTCAACTGACTTGGTCTTTTTGAACCACAAAATTCGCAAGGTGACTATTGAAAGAATATAGCAAAATCAAAATAATGCAAACGAAAACGTTCAAACACGTAGACTACCTTTGGAACGAACAGAAAGCCGCTGAATTGGGAAACGATCAAGTAGCCCTGTTTTTGTACCGATCAAATATATTGGGTGCAGATTTACGCATTACGAACTACGGTGGCGGTAACACCTCTTGCAAAACCATCGAGAAAGATCCATTGACTGGCGAAGAAGTAGAAGTGATGTGGGTGAAAGGTTCTGGAGGAGACATTGGCACATTGACTCGACAAGGGATCGCCGGACTATATGTAGATAAAATACATGCACTAAAAAATGTTTATCGAGGTATTGAGCATGAGGATCAAATAGTGCCTCTGTATTATCACTGTTTGTATGATTTGGATAGTCGCGCTCCGTCTATTGACACCCCGCTTCATGGCTTATTGCCGTTCAAACACATTGACCATTTGCATCCCGACGCGCTAATTTCGATAGCTGCCGCTAAAGATGGAAAAGCGATCACCAAAGAAATATGGGGCGATACGATGGGCTGGGTACCTTGGCAACGACCTGGCTTTGATCTGGGTTTGCAGCTTGAACGCTGTTTAAACGAAAATCCGAATATACGAGGCATTGTATTGGGTTCACATGGACTATTTACATGGGGTGATACTTCTTATGACTGTTACCTAAATAGTTTGGAAGTACTGGAGATGGCTTCGGAATATATTGCCAAGCGAGAAGGAAAAGAGCGTCCTGTATTCGGTGGACAAAAAATAGAAAGTTTGCCTGCCGAAACGCGTAAAAGTCAAGCAGCACAACTCGCCCCTATTTTGCGAGGCTTATGTTCTACTTATCAAGGCATGATTGGACATTTTACAGATGATGAACGCGTATTGCAATTTATCAATAGCCACGATCTATCTCGATTAGCTCCTTTGGGAACTTCTTGCCCCGATCACTTTTTGCGTACTAAAATTCAACCACTTGTACTTGACTTGCCGGCCAACCAAAACTTAGAAGACGCAACAGCTATCAAAGCACTCGTAGAACCTGCTTTTGAAGAATATCGAAAAGCCTATACGGACTATTACGAAAACCACAAACATTCAGATAGTCCTGCTATTCGAGACACCAATCCTGTGGTTATTTTATATCCTGGCGTTGGCATGTTTACGTTTGCAAAAAACAAACAAACCGCTCGTGTCGCTGCCGAATTTTATACTAACGCGATCAACGTGATGCGAGGGGCAGAAGCTATATCAGAATATACTGCTTTGCCTCGCCAAGAAGCGTTCAATATTGAATACTGGCTGCTAGAAGAAGCGAAGTTAAAGCGACAGCCTAAAGAAAAACCACTGTCTCGAAAAGTAGCCTTTATCAGTGGCGGCGGTGGCGGTATCGGGAAGGCTATTGCAGATCGTCTGGCAGCGGAAGGCGCAAATGTAGTAGTTACTGACGTGAATGAAGCGCGTGCAAAAGAAGCGCACGATACTTATAAAAGAGACGTTTCTACCTACGCTGTGTGTGATGTGACCAGTATGGAATCTGTAGAAGCTGCTTTTCATAAAGCTTCTTTAGCGTTCGGTGGAGTAGATATTGTTGTCCATTCAGCTGGACTGGCTATTTCTAAACCTTTGGAAACGACTACTTCTGAAGATTGGGATATTTTACAGCATGTACTGGTCAAAGGACAATTTAACCTAGCTCAAGTTGGAACGTCAGTGATGCGAAAACAAAACCTAGGAGGCAACTTTGTAAATATTGCTAGTAAAAATGGACTGGTCGCTGGACCGAATAATATTGGCTATGGAACAGCAAAAGCAGCACAGCAACACATGACGAGACTGTTAGCAGCAGAATTGGGTGCTGAAAAGATTCGTGTCAATACCGTAAATCCAGATGGCGTCATTGTAGGGAGTAAAATATGGGAAGGAAAGTGGGCAGCAGGTCGTGCCAAAGCCTACAATATTTCTGTAGCGGAACTACCTGAATTTTATGCCAAGCGCAACTTAATGAACGAAATTATTCGACCAGAAGATATTGCCAGTGCCGTATTTGCTTTGGTCGCTATTTTGGATAAAAGTACTGGCAATACGCTAAATGTAGATGGCGGTATGGCAAATGCTTTTGTACGGTAACACTGGTCACGATGCAATTTTGAGTCACTCACTGACTAAATATTTTATAAACGAGCATATAGCATCACGCTTGCAAACTGTGACGATCCATCTACTAGAAAAGACAAAATGAAACTAGAGCAATCAACCATAAACGACTACAACAAACACGCACTTAGCGGTCACCATGAGCAGTTCGACTATTTAAGTACTCAACTAGATCGGCAACACGTCAATGCCGACGACTTGGTCAAGCAACTACAACAGTTTCAAGTAGCCATTCCAAGTTGGGCATTGGGAGCTGGAGGAACGCGATTTGGACGATTTTCAATAGGGGGAGAGCCGACGAGTTTGGAACAAAAGATAGACGATGTTGGCATCTTACATACCTTGACACAATCGGCTGGAGCAATTTCGTTACACATTCCCTGGGATATTCCAAAAGATGCAAAAGCAATCAAAGAACGAGCAAGTAGTTACGGCATCATTTTCGACGCCGTCAATTCCAATACCTTTCAAGATCAGTCCAATCAGCAACATAGCTACAAATTTGGATCATTAAGTCATGTCGATCAAGCGGTACGAAAGCAAGCGATTGAACACAATATAGATGTCATTAAATATGGGAACGAATTAGGGTCAAAAGCATTGACAGTTTGGCTGGCAGATGGCAGTAATTTTCCTGGACAATCCAGTTTTCGACGTGCCTTACAACATACACAAGCTTCACTTTCCAGCATCTACGAGCATCTACCCGATGATTGG
Source organism: uncultured Saprospiraceae bacterium (assembly GCA_964385665.1). Taxonomy (GTDB): domain Bacteria; phylum Bacteroidota; class Bacteroidia; order Chitinophagales; family Saprospiraceae; genus JAAUTG01. Next base: position 4,866 of record CAYLPW010000068.1, on the reverse strand, counting down.
AAACTATTGATCGAATACAAACCGTACGAACCCAATTTTTATTCGACGGTCATTCCCGATTGGGGAACGTCGCTGATGCTAGCAGAAGGATGCGGAGAAAAGGCGTTTACATTAGTTGATTTGGGGCATCATCTACCCAACACGAATATTGAGCAGATTGTAGCGGTCTTGATGATGAAGGCGAAATTGGGTGGCTTTCATTTCAACGATAGTAAATACGGTGATGATGATGTGACCTGCGGAAGCATCAAGCCATATCAGTTATTTTTGATTTTTAATGAATTGGTCGCTGGAATGCAAAGCGAAGAAGTCAGTAATCCACCCTTAGCTTGGATGATTGACGCTAGTCACAATACGAAAGATCCTATCGAGGATTTGATGCAGTCGTTGGAAGCCATACGAATCGCTTACGCTAGAGCTTTATTAGTTGATCGAGCAGCATTGGAAGCCGCACAGTTGGACAATGATGTGAGTCGATGTCAGACCATTTTACAGGCTGCTTTTCGTACAGATGTGCGTCCGTTGCTGGCAGCAGCTAGACTGGAAAGTGGGGGCGCGTTGCATCCGATTGGCTACTATCGGGAGATGAAGATTCGGAAGCAGTTGATTGAGGAACGTGGAGTGGATGCGGTGGCAACAGGACTTTGATTTCGGATTTTTGATTTCGGAGGCGTTCCTATCTTTGGCATCTGTTGGTTCATAGCTAAAAATGTGTCTTATGACTAAGAAGGAATTGCAGGATAGGTTGAAGATGTTTGCGATTGTGGTTGTTAAGTTCGCGGAAAAGCTACCTAATACGGCTGAGATGCGAACGGTCAGAAACCAAATTGTGAGAAGTGCTTCTTCGTCTGCTGCTAATTATCGGGCAGCTTGTAGAGGTAAATCTGACAAAGACTATATTTATAAAATGGAGATTGTGGAGGAGGAATTGGATGAAACCGAGTTTTGGTTGGAGTTCGTTGTTGGCCTAGACGAGACGTATAGAAAAGAAGTGGTGCCACTTTGTAAGGAGGGAGATGAGCTATTAGCAATCATCGTCAGTTCCATTGTCAGCAAGAAGAGAAATAGAAAGAAGTAATATTAATTTCGGTGTCTCCACCTCCGAAATCCGAAATCATACATCCAAAATGGACTTAGTTTTCGATATCGGTAAAACCAATAAAAAATGCTTCATTTTTGACGTGAATCATCGAGAAGTATGGCGAAGCTATGCGCGATTTCCAGAGATAAAAGACGAAGATGGATTTCCTTGTGATGACTTGAAATCGATCCGAAAGTGGGTGCGAAAGACGACAAAAAAGCTACTAGCTGATAAACGGTGGAACATCAAAGCTATCAACTTTTCAACGCATGGCGCTAGCTTTGTACATATTGACCGAAAAGGGCGGCTGTTGACTCCTTTTTACAGTTACTTGAAGCCTTATCCTGAAAAACTCCTGCAACAATTTCACGAAACTCATGGTAGCGTTCAAAAGATAGCGCACCAAACGGCTTCTCCACCTTCTGGTATGCTCAATTCAGGCATGCAACTGTATTGGCTCAAGAAAACAAGACCAAGCATTTTTGAAAAAGTGCACTATTCGCTGCATCTGCCCCAATACATGAGCTATCTATTGACGGGGATTCCACTGAGCGACTATACCAGTATCGGTTGCCATACAGCTTTGTGGAATTATGAAAAAGGGTGTTATCACGATTGGGTAGTGGAAGAAAATATCCATCGAAAACTAGCTCCGATAGTGGACACAACCACAAGTATCAACACCACTATTGAAGGGAAGACATACAAAGTAGGGATTGGTGTACACGATAGTTCGGCGGCACTTTTACCTTATTTACGATCGACGAAAAAACCGTTCTTGTTGCTATCCACTGGTACATGGAGTATCGCGCTGAACCCTTTTAGTGATGGTCGATTGAGTCAAAAAGATATTCAAAACAATACACTCAATTATATGCGAATAGACGGTAGTCCTGTCAAAGCAAGCCGTTTGTTTTTGGGTAATGAATACAAGTTACAGCTGGAACGATTAAAACAGTTTTATCAAGTCGATCAGCAAGCGCATAAAGAGATACGACTCGACAAAAAGCTCAATAAACAGCTTGCTCAATCTCCTAAGAATCACTTTGCTTTTAAGTCGCTAAATATGCAACGCAAACAGCCCAAACAAACTCAATTACAAGAGTTCCAAACCTTTAAAATTGCTTATCATCAACTGATGCGCGAATTAGTTGCCTTACAAATCGAAGCTGCCGAACGCGCGATAGGGGAGGAGCAGATTGAGCAACTATTCATCGATGGTGGTTTTGCGGATAATGATCTGTTCGTACAATTGCTAAAAAAGCATTTTAAGCATTGTTCCATCTCGACCACTAAAACACCTTTAGGTTCTGCTTTGGGCGCACACTTACTAGTATCAGATCAGACATTGAAGCGGAGTTTTTTGAAGAATCATTACGAGCTACGTGAACGATGATGAAAGCTATTAGCTGTTAGCTTCGAGCTATTAGCTAGGTTGATATAAAAATAAAATTATTCATTCTATGATAGTAGAAGAGCAAATTCAAGCTAACGAGATTCAATCCGAAGAATTCGAGCGGCAGCCAGTCCCCAAAAGTCATTGGAAAGGCTGGAAAAGCTTTCTGGGGATGTATGCTGGCGAACACGCGGCTGGTACGGAGTTCATGATTGGACCTTTGTTTTTGACGGCTGGTGTGAGTGCGTTTGATTTGCTGGTCGGTTTGCTTGTTGGTAATTTACTAGCCGTTTTATCTTGGCGATTTTTGACGGCGGAAATTGCGGTGAAACATCGCTTGACTCTATACTATCAACTAGAAAAAATATGTGGCAAAAAGCTGGTTACTTTCTATAATATCGCGAATGGAGTCTTATTTTGTTTTCTAGCGGGTTCGATGATTACGGTCTCGGCTACGGCGGTCGGTATTCCCTTCGATATGGAAATGCCAAAACTGACTGATACGATGCCAAACGGGGTAACTTGGGTAGTCATTGTACTGCTGATCGGTGCTGTTATTTCGATTATCGCGGCGCGTGGTTACACGACGGTTTCCAAAGTTGCCAACTGGATGTCGCCGTTTATTGTATTGGCTTTTTTAGCGTGTGGTATCGTCGCATTGGGACAGCTGGACGTAAAGAGTTTTCAAGAGTTCTGGAATATTTGGGGCGAAGGTTCAGCACCTTTTCCAGGACAGATCAAATACACCTTTTGGCACGTTGCACTGTGGTCTTGGTTCGCCAATGCTGCGATGCATATCGGGATGTCCGATCTATCAGTCTTTCGATTTGCGAAGAAAGCGAGTGCAGGTTGGATGACGGCAGCTGGTATGTATGTTGGACATTACATGGCATGGATTGCAGCAGCACTCTTGTATGCTGTTTACTTGAAATCACCCGAAGCGCAAGCATTTTTAAATAACGGCGAAGCTCCTCCAGTTGCGCCTGGTCCGTTAGCGAATAACGCGATTGGTCTGTTTGGAATTATTGCGGTCGTACTAGCTGGATGGACAACCGCCAACCCAACAATTTATAGAGCTGGTCTAGCCTTTCAAGCTATTATTCCGAATTCCGATAGCTATCGGAACTTAACTTTTTGGATGACTATATTGGCTGGTACGATTGCCACGATTGCTGGTTTGTTCCCTGCCTTTGCGATGAAATTGTTAGGTTTCGTGGCTTTGTATGGATTTATTCTAGCTCCAGTCGGGGCGATTATTGTCTTTCAACATTTCTTTGCAGACCGCTTTCAGATAGTCAAAAACTATGCTGCCAACGTAGGCATTTCTTTCAATATCGCTGTTTTACTGGCTTGGGGCATTAGTTTTGGCTTGTTCTATACGCTTTCGGTGACGCAAGGTATCTTTTTGTCTTTCTTGACGCTGCCTGCTTGGTTGCTGTGTGGAGTGCTGTTTTTGGTGTTTAGTAAGTGGATGCAGGGACGAGCGTAATAAAAATCACGGCGTATAAATAGCCAACACTTTCATCTTAAACCAATAATCATATTTCGCACGTAGCGTTTGCACGATAGCATCTTGATACTGATTCCGAATGATGAGGTAGTCGAGTTGATTGGTCGCGCCGTACTCATACTCCTTGCGTTTGCTCGTTAGCAATCGTTCATTAACAGTTAGATTTTCTTGCGCAGATTGATGAATTTCCCAAGCTGCTTTGACATCCAAAATAGCTTGCTGTAAGTCAAGATCGAGTTGTTGTTTCGCCTCGTTGTAGTCTAAGCGCGATTGATACAGATTGACTTTGGATCGTTCAATATTGAGTCGATTCAAGCCCTGATTGAAGATCGGAATATTGACGAATAAACCAACACTCTGTCCAAAGTTTTCATTAATCTGATTGAAGTAAGGATTATTACTAAAAATGGCATCTTCATCTACGAAGGTCACTACACCAGTTGTTCCCATGAATGTCGCTTCTTGCTGCGTGAATGTCTCTTTGAAACCATCCACCCGTTGGGCGGCAGAGGAGAAAAAGGAGTTCAGATTCGCAAATAGCCCAATACTAGGCAGTAGTCCTCCCTTTGCTACTTTGATATCATACTCAGCCGCATTTAGAAAAGCCGTTTGTGCATTCAGGGTAGGGAAGGACTGGCGAATGGAATTGACGAGTGTCGCTTCATCCAAAACAGGTGCGTCGATAGCCTCCAATTCGATCCGCTCGATTTGAAGAGGTGTTTCTAGTGGCAAAAACAGTTGTCGTTTGAGGTCGTTATAGGCACTTTCGACTTGATAGCGGTTCTGCACCACTTGCTGTTCTACTTGGGTTACTTGTGCTTCCAGTTCCAAGCGTTGCGTCACTGAACCTGTTCCTACTTCTGACTGGATACGTGCATT
>CAYLPW010000067.1:0-20828 GCA_964385665.1 uncultured Saprospiraceae bacterium | reverse complement strand
AAATGGGATAGATTTGAGAGTGAAAGCAGATTTGTCCCAGAAAATAAGAAACAGAAACAGGCAATGGAAACATTCAATACACAGTTAAGAGCAGTCATTCACGACCATTTCGAGGACAAAAAGTCACTAGCGGTAGCAGAATTGGCGGATGTACTTCATCTGAACAAAAAAGCATTGTATCGGCGACTGAGTGGAGAAACGGCTTTTAGCTTTGAGGAAGCCTGCCTAGTGGCACAAGCTTTGGATGTATCCTTGGATCGTATTGCACAGCAGTCTACCAACCGTGTTTTTTGTACGCCTCACTTTTTTAATAACCGAGAACGCTCCTTTTATCAATTTCTAAAAAACGTTTGCGATCAGTTGGAACAGATCGTCCAGCAGCCCAATGGCAATTTGTACTATGCGACACGTGGGTTACCTCTTTTTCTTTACCTAGATCAGCCAGAACTGCTTGCCTTTAAATTGTACGTTTGGGACATTGGTTCTTGGAACAAAGAACGAATCCATCAGAGTCAATTCAGCTTCGACTTATTGGGGGAGGAGGAGAGAGAACTAGCAGCACGCATCTATGACTTGTACTGTCAGATTCCGACCTACGAGATTTGGAATAACTCCATTCTAGAAAGCTCCCTAGAACAAATTCAGTACCTACGAGATGTGCAGTTATTCGATGACGATCAAGTTATTCATACTCTAGCGGAGAGCATGTACAAAAGTATTCAGAAAGCGCGCGATTGGTCGGTGTCGGGTAGTAAAGATGGACAAGCAGACTTTCATTTGTACCAGATTGAGTTGTTCAATTCAACCAATAACGTCCTCTATTTTGAGTCCGATCAGACGCGTTTAGTCAACTGGACGTTCTGTGACCCCGATCACTTGACGAGTGCTGATCCTGTACTATGCGACCGCGCGTGGATGTGGCTGCAACAGCTCATGCAGCAAGCCAATCCGGTCAGTACACACGCCTTTCGACTGCGTAGTAGCTACTTCGAGCAGCTAGGTGATTACTTTAAGTTCAAAGACGAGCAGTCCGTCATTGAAAACGAATAAAATCTCCTACTTTATGTGTCAATATGTTGTTAGCATAATAAAAGTTAGATGTTCGGTGTGGAAATAATCAGCTTTGATTCTTCAATATTCGTCCAAATTTAGTCCACATTTTATACTTTTGTACTTACCGAACAAAAAAGACAACAAACAAACTCTATTCTCTTCTGTAGTCAACAGCATTTTATTTAGCTGGACTACACTGCTCTAACCGAACCGAGACGATTCCAAGTCGTAAACACATATAAACACCATTCAATACTTATGTACATATTAGGTGTCAACGCATATCATGGCGATTCATCCGCCTGTATTTATAAAGACGGACTACTCTTGGCAGCAACAGAGGAAGAGCGCATTAAGCGTGTCAAACACTGGGCAGGTATTCCAGTAGAGGCTATTCGACTCTGCCTAAAGACGGCGGGTATTACGCTGCTAGATGTAGACTACATTACTGTATCAAAAGATCCTAAAGCGAAGTTCAAAGAGAAAGTCAAATATACGCTTACAAAAGGTTCTGTCCTATCTGTGCTCAACCGAAAACGCAAAGACATCAGCGATGTACAGACGCTGAAAGCGGATTTGGCGAAAGCGTTTGAGTATAGGGAAAACGACCTAAAAGCGGAACTGCAATTCATCGAACACCATCGCAGCCACATGGCATCTTCGTTTTTCGTGTCGCCATTTGAAGAAGCGGCTATTCTCTCTGTCGACGGGATGGGTGACTTTACCTCTACCATGCGGGGTATTGGGCGAGGCAATCAAATAGAAGTGATCGACAGTGTATCATTTCCCAGCTCGTTGGGTTACTTTTACACGATGGCGACTCAGTTTTTAGGCTTCCCACACTATGGCGATGAATACAAAGTAATGGGCTTATCGCCTTATGGAAAGGTCGATGAAGAAGTGCGAAAAAAGCTGCATCAAGTTGTTAAACTAAAAGATAATGGACTGTTTGAACTAGATACGCGCTATATGCGCAATGCCGATAAAGGCAACTGGGCATCGACAGTGGACGGTGTGCCGACTATTGCTCAAAAATTTGGCGATCAGTACGTTGAACTATTTGGAACGCCTCGGCAAAAGGGAGATGAACTGACCCAATATCATAAAGACTTTGCAGCAACAGTGCAGCGAGTAACCGAGGAGGTCATTTATCACGTTGCAGAAGATTTATATCAAAAAACGAAACTAAAAAAGCTATGCATTACAGGTGGCGTTGCTCAAAACTCAGTAGCAAACGGCAAAATCACTAATCATACTTCATTCACTGAATTATTCGTGCCGCCAGCAGGACATGACGGCGGTACCTCTGTAGGATCAGCGTTGTACTTCTACCACCACGACTTAAAACATCAACGTTCGCCTTTTCAACATCAAGCGTATACTGGTGCTTCTTTTTCTAATGCAGAAATTGAAGCTTTCTTAAAAGAAAAAGGCGTGACTTACGAGCGAATGGATGACCATCAAATCTATGATAAAGTAACAGAAAGTCTAATCAATGGCGGCGTTATTGGTTGGTTTCAAGGACAAGCTGAATTTGGACCTCGCGCGCTGGGCAACCGCTCTATTTTAGTTGACCCTAGACGCGATGATGCGCGACAGTTACTAAACGAAAAGATTAAGCGACGAGAAAGTTTCCGCCCTTTTGCACCTTCGATCTTAAAAGAACACACTGGCGAATATTTTGAGCAAACAGACGATGTTCCTTTCATGGAAAAAGTATTCAAAATCAAGCCAGAGAAGCACGACATTATTCCAGCCGTCACCCACGTGGACGGCACTGGACGACTACAAACTGTAGCTGAGAAAGACGCACCGAGATACTATCGACTGATAAAAAGATTTGCTGAAAAAACTGGCGTACCTATTTTACTCAATACCTCTTTCAATGAGAATGAACCCATCGTGAATACGCCCGAGGATGCCTTGAATTGTTTTACTCGAACAAAAATGGATACCTTAGTACTAGAAAACTGTATAATAACGAGAGAGTAGAATGGAAGAGCTGGTAAACTATCAGTTCATCTCCCGAAAGCTTTCAGAATATCAGTTTCAAAAAAAACAAAAAACAATGACCACTACCACATACACCGTAAAATGTCCTTTAGGCCGTGATCTAGACGTGCCTACTCAAAAAATGACCAACGATCCTTACCCAACAGTAGGGGAGACGCAGAAAATGAAAGACTACTTTGAGGAGCATGGCTACGTAGTTGTTCGTAACTTAATTCCTAGAGAACTCTGTCAGGAAGCATTGAATGCCTTCCAAGAAGAAGTACGTCCGTATGACGGCTACATCTATCGGCAAGCCAGTGCCAATCCAGAAAAACACAAATGGACGAGCCACAATCATATGCTCAATTCCATTCTGAATGTACAATCTGTACGTAGCGATCGGTTTCCTAGTTTTAGAGACAATGGGCTACGGACACTAGCACATGAGCGCGTACAACAAACACTCAAAGCTTTGATGGGCGACGCGCCAAAGCTGGTACAGTCGATGTACTTTGAGGGCAATCCTTCGACTTGGGCGCATCAAGACTGCTATTATTTGGATTCTGAGGATCAAGGACGCATGATCGGAAGTTGGTTCGCACTAGAAGACATCCATCCTGGAGCAGGACGCTTTTACGTGTATCCAGGTAGTCATAAGATTAACATTGAGAAGAACGGTGGGGACTTCAATATTGCTTCTAACCACGACCGCTACAAGCAACTAGTCAAAGACTTGATTGACAAATTTGAATTGCAATGTGTCGCACCTGCTTTGGAACAAGGCGATGTTTTGTTTTGGCACGCAGCGACTATTCATGGTAGTTTAGCAACCACTGATTTGGCACATTCTAGAAGTTCTTATACGGGTCACTACATTCCGAATGCCACTAACTTTTTGCAATATCAAAGCCGCGTAAAACCGCTAAACCTTCGAGAAGTAAATGGCATGAATGTTCATTTTCCAAAAGATTTAGATCAATTGACTAACAAAGTCATCATGAGTGTAGAGACCACTTTCCCAAAGCAATTTCAGTGGTTGAAAAAGCAGGCGATCAAGGCAGTTACCAAATAAACACAGCACCTTTTGGAATCGCAAGTCAATGGAGTTATTATCATCGGGCGCCAGCATAGTGGCAACACGTTCTTGACTCGTATCATCGGTACGTCGACAGACTGTTGGGTGGATGAAAATGAAAACGATTGGTTCGAGCGAGTCGCCTTGATGGAAAAAGAGGAAGACTTACAAAAGCGCGTTCAGTTATCTATTCGATATATGTTGCGCAACGAGGCTGAAGCGGCTAAAAGGCAAGAGCAATCACTTTTCCTCTGGGCGCAACAGCAATCATACGTCAGCACTTACGATCTCTTTCGTAAGGGGATGGAGTTGGTCACGCTGGCTGCTGAAAAACGGCTGTGGGGACTGAAGGCGACCTCTTACATTTTTTATGCTCGAACTATACTTGAGCAGTGTCCAGAAGTGAAGTTAATTTATCTGATGAGGAATCCACTGGACTTGACAGCTTCTACAAAAAAGCGCAATCCAGAAGGACTGGATTGGTTGATTGCCACCAATATTGCTTGGAAAAAAGGAGTCAGCATAGCTGAAGAACTAGCTACGGATTATCCAGAACGATTCCTAATTATTCAGTACGAAAATATCATTCAGAAGCCAAAGACCTTAGCTCAAATAGCTGATTTTTTGGAGATCAGTTTAGATGAAAGTGTTCAGCAATTGCCAGTCATCAATACGTCCGATCAACCTTATCAGGTAAGTCAACAAACAGGATTACTGAAGAATAAAATTTACTATTTCACCAATGTACTAAACAGAGGAGAGATACACTGGACCATCCGACTAGCTGGTGGATTGAAGACCCTGAAACAATACTATCCCGACATCCCGATACTAAATAAAATAAGTATTTTGCATCGTATAAAGGCGTTGCCTACTGTATTGAGAATGAGCCTTTTATTTGTGAAGAAACATCTAAATATTTTAGACGTTAATAATTTGAATCGTGTGCGGCATCGAATTCAACTGATGCTCAACCGACAATAAACACTAGTTAAAGTTTGAAAAAATCAAGTATATTTTTTATTCTTATTAGAATTAAAGTAGATTTGTAGTTGAACGAAATTTAAAAGAAACGATATAGGACAAGTTATTTTACAAAGAACGACTCGTTAGAATTACCTTTTTTAGAGAATTTTACGAAAACAGTCATAGGTACAACAAACGAGTTACACACTCAGTGATTTGATGTTCGATAGCTATCGGGATCAATGATTTTACGAAAACATCTCTTTACACTAGCCGCGTGGTTGGTGTAAGAGTCACTCACTCTGAGTTGACTTTTTCCTATTTCGATACTGCCCACTTCCGATTACACAAGTATATCACTATGTCGTCACCGACATGGTAGCTATTTCCGTACGATTTATGTACGGAGAAATATAAAAGAATGACCTAACACACCGCTGTTAGTTTAGTGTAACGATTAAGGAAAATAGGGACAGACTCATGAAAATATCCATAATTACCGTTGTCAGAAATAGCGAAGCTACTATTCGCGACACCATAGAGTGTGTACTTTCACAGTCGTATGCTGATATTGAGTACATCATCGTTGATGGGAAATCGACAGATAGCACCTTAGATATTGTCCAGTCTTACGGCAATCGTATTGACACTGTCATCTCCGAATCGGATACTGGTATCTACAATGCGATGAACAAAGGCTTGCGTTTAGCGACAGGTGACTACATCGCATTTTTGAATGGAGATGATATCTATGCGCACAATCACATCATTGCTCAGGTAGCAAAAATGGCAAAATCTACACATACGGATTGTCTATACGGCGATCTGTTGTTTGTCGATCAAGAAGATACAAACAAAGCAGTTCGTTATTGGCAAACGGGCAACTTCAACAGATACAAGATGCTATTTGGATGGAGTGTGCCACATCCTACACTGTTCATTAAGCGCACTATTTTCCAAAAATATGGCTTGTTCAGAGAGAACTTTGGACTATCTGGCGATTATGAAATGATGGTTCGCTACTTCTTCAAAGAACAGATCAATGCCACCTACCTACCCGAAGTTATGGTTCGTATGCGAGTAGGTGGTGCAGGAAATTCAGGATTTAAGTCCAAGTGGAAGGGCAACCGAGAAGATTATCAAGCATGGAGACAGAATGGGCTAAAAATTCCATTTATAACGGTCGTTCTAAAGCCTCTACGTAAAGTACCTCAATTTTTCCGACGTCCAAAACCAGTCGTACAACCAGAGCCAATAACATTGTCACTCAATGAACCAAGCATTCAGGTAAGCTACTAGAAGTACAGTCTAATGCGAGGATGAAAGGGATGTGGATAGCAGTTCATATCCCTTTTCTTATGTCCACTAGTAAGTTTCTTCTTTTGAATTAATCTAAATAAGATTAAGCATGTTATATTTGCAGGAATTAACATTGAGCTAACAATGAAGGGACAGTCGTTAAAAGAGTTGATGGAATTAGCACCTCGTGAAACAGGTGTTTTGATGCAATTTACGAATGATCGAATCGCTAGTAAATTGATTACAATGGGCATTTTTCCAGGTATGACACTAGAGCTGGTGCGTTACGCGCCATTTAAAGGAGGGTGCTATGTCAAAGCAGATAATCGTTCCATCGCTATTCGCCGTGATGAAGCTCAATGTATTCTATTACAAGCATGATTTCTACTGCGTCAACTACTATTGCCTTGGTTGGCAATCCGAATAGTGGTAAATCTTCTCTGTTCAATCAACTCACTGGTCTGCGACAAAAAGTAGGTAACTTTCCTGGAGTGACCGTTGATCGAAAAGTAGGTAAGTTGAGTTTGTCTAATTCGGAAGTTATTCAATTAGTTGATCTCCCTGGCACATATAGCTTATATCCCAATTCGCAAGATGAGCGAATCGTAGCTGCTACGCTCTGCGATCCCAATCGAGAAGATTATCCTGATGCTATTGTCTATGTAGCCGATACAACTCACCTTGAAAAACATCTGCTTCTCTTTACCCAACTACACGACTTAGGTTTTCCAATGCTACTGGCATTGAGTATGAACGACATTGCTACACGAGAAGGCATCGCTGTAGATAAGGAGAAGTTGTCAAAAGAACTGGGGGTAGAGGTGATTGCTTTTGACGGACGTAGCGCGATGGTAAATAAAGAAATACAAGCAGCTATTGAGCGACTATTAGTACGGTCAGCAATTGGACCAAAAAAGAACTTCTACCAGCTCTCCGAAGCAGAGAAAACGCTCATTGACCTCATCCGAGCGAATATTGATACTAAAAATGACTACCAAGCTTTACTACTAGCGCACCATCACGAATGGTTACCTCATCTTAATGAAAGAGAACGAACTGCGCTTCAAGAAGCAACGACCAATGTAGAGTTCAAGAGCCTAAAATGGCAGATCAAAGAAACCATGCAGCGCTACGACGGCTTCAATTCCATTGTCGGAAAAGTCTTTCAGCGAATCGGAGAAGATCGAACGTTTTCTGATCAAATCGACCAGGTGCTGACGCATCGTCTCTGGGGGGTAGTCATCTTTTTTGCGCTCATGTTATTGGTTTTTCAAGCTATATTTGCTTGGGCGGGTTATCCTATGGACGCGATCGAAAACGTGTTTGGCTGGGCGAGCACACAACTGCAAAATCGACTACCTGATGCTTGGTATTCAAATTTGTTGACGGAAGGTATTTTGCCTGGACTAGCAGGCGTATTGGTGTTTGTTCCACAAATTGCCATTCTCTTCTTTTTGATCGCTTTGTTGGAAGAAGTGGGCTATATGGCTCGTGCCGTTTTTCTTTTCGACCGACTCATGCAGCGATTCGGGATGAATGGACGGAGTGTAGTCGCCTTGATTTCGGGTGGTGCTTGCGCTATTCCAGCTATTATGTCCACACGGACTATTTCGGACTGGAAAGAGCGATTGATTACCATTTTAGTCACCCCTTTCATTAGTTGTTCGGCACGTATCCCAGTCTATGTAGTGCTAGTTGCCTTTGTTGTGCCTCAAGGCAAGTTAGGCTTCATTAGCTGGCAGGCGTTGGCGTTTATGGCACTGTACTTATTAGGAATTGTGACTGCTTTTGGTGCGGCTTGGGTACTAAAGAAAGTACTAAAAGCAGAAAGTTATAGTTTCTTGCTTCTGGAGTTGCCAAAATACCGAACACCTCGACTACGGGATGTGGGATTGACAGTCTGGGAAAAGGTGAACTCATTCATTGTAGAAGCAGGTCGAATTATTCTGATCGTTTCTATGGTACTCTGGTTTTTAGCAAGCTACGGTCCCAATGATAACTTACAAGTAGCTGAACGACAAGCGATTGAATTAGCAGAACAGCAAAATCTAACTCCCGACGAACGCGACAACCTAATCGCCGCACAGCGCATTGAAAACTCCTATGCAGGCATTATGGGTAAGACGATAGAACCCATCATTCATCCATTAGGATTTGATTGGAAAATTGGTATTGCTTTAGTGACTTCTTTTGCGGCACGAGAAGTCTTCGTAGGCACAATGGCAACAATTTATAGCATAGGGAGTGAAGACGACGAGTACAAAATTCAGGAGCGCATGGCGAAAGAAACACATGTCAGTACTGGCGAACCTGTCTATACAATGGCAGTGGCTTGGTCACTATTGATTTTCTACGTGTTAGCCATGCAGTGTGTGAGTACTCTAGCGGTCGTTAAAAAAGAAACGCTGTCTTGGAAGTGGCCGATCATCCAGTTTGTTGGTATGACCTTATTGGCATACTTAGCTAGTCTATTGACGTACCAGATTTTGAGCTAGCTTTTTGTACTTTTGTGTGTTCAAACCGAAGCTATGGAATCCGTCTCCATTACCGAAGAAAATTATCTGAAAGCCATTTTTAAGATTGGCGAGCGAGAAGGGCAAGCAGTGAGCAACAAAGCCATCTCTTTAGCTATGGAAACCAGTCCAGCTTCTGTGACCTCTATGCTCAATCATTTAGGCGACAACGGATATGTCAATTATCAAAGTCGAAAAGGCGTCACGCTGACTCCCAAGGGGCAAAAGATTGCGATTGCTTTAGTTCGTAAGCACCGTCTGTGGGAGGTATTTTTAATGGAAAAGCTTCATTTTTCGTGGGACGAAGTGCATCATATGGCAGAAGAGTTGGAGCATATTAATTCAGCAGAGTTGGTAGAACGACTAGATAAATTTCTGGGCTATCCCAAATTTGATCCGCATGGTGACCCTATCCCTGATGCCAATGGCAATATGACACAACGCGAGCAGATTTTGTTAAGTGAAACGAAAGTAGCTACCACTGCGACGGTGACAGGTGTCAATGAACATTCTTCTGCTTTTCTACAATATTTGGATCGCTTAGGGCTTTCATTAGGAACAACACTAAAAGTGATCGAAAAATTTGCATTCGACGAATCAATTAGAGTAGAACTAGTTGATGGTCAGCAACAAATATTGACCGACAAAGTGAGTCAAAATCTTTTTGTCAAGGTCATCATCTCTTAATTAGGTTCAGAACAACACCAGATTCAATAGTGGAATACGTAGATAGAAACTAGATCAGCCTCAGAAGAATCAGACACATACGTAATTGGTTTTTGAAACTGCTATAATATTTAAGATTCAGCTTATGCGAATATCTATTGTACTTCTAGGATGTTTGCTTCTATTGATGGTAGCTTGTGATTACGATCAAGCACTAGAGCCCACTGTAGGCGATAACTGTGAAAATGTCATCGTATCCTACGAAAATGGAGTGGAAGAATTGATTGAGCGCACATGTGCCTACGATGGTTGTCATGTGACTGGCTTTTCAAGCGGCGACTACACCTCCTACGAAAGCATCATTCCTTTTCTAGAAGATATAGAAAATAGGACATTGCGAGTGCAAGATATGCCACCCGATTATTCGCCAGATGGAAAAGCAAAGTCACTGACAGCAGACGAAATTCAGCTATTGAGTTGCTGGATCGCAGATGGTGCGCCAGAACAATAAATAGAATAACAATGAAAAGATACCTTCTCTTTCTTCTTCTTCTCAGCACGCTATCATTGAGCGCGCAAGACGAAGTTGTCCGTATTTTCAACGACACACGCGTCGTAAACGCACAGTCTGCTGATGTGTTAAACAAGCGGCAGCTAGATGTACGCATTGGTCACCGTTTTGGTGATCTACTTGGCGATAGTGGTGGCTGGGCTACCTTCTATGGACTTGAAAATGTAGCTGATGTTATGATCGGGGCGGACTACGGTCTGTTGGATAAGTTAACCATCGGAGCGTTTAGAACCAAAGGGGGCAACGGATTGTCACAACTAATCAATGGTACAGCAAAATACCGTATCATTCATCAAAAGGAAGAAAATCCCGCTTCCTTTACCGTCACTGCACTGGGTATATTTACCGTTTCGACTATGCAAAAAAGTGATAGTCCAGAGGCACTAAATTTCTTTGAGAATCCTACACATCGGATGTCCTATGCCGTTCAGTTACTGCTAGGCAAACGCTTGAATGATCGTGTTTCTATTCAGGTAACACCTGGCTTTGTGCATCGAAATATTGTGCGTTTTGGTGACACAAACGACACCTTTACCATCGGTGGTGCGGCTCGTTTTCAGTTGACAAAAGTGGTTGGTTTAATTGTGGACACGACCTTGCCGTTAAATGGGGAGCAAAGCCCGATCACACGTTCGGCAGAGTCAGAGTTCACATTGCCATTAGGTGTTGGTGTCGAATTTAATACTGGCGGACATATTTTTCAAGTCAACCTGACTAATGCACGAGGTATGATGGAAACCGATTACATTCCAAATACAACGAGCGATTGGCTGGAAGGCGAATTTCGGCTAGGGTTTACGATTTCTCGTTTGTTTAATATTCGATAAAAAAATACAGATAAAGACGACACTGAATTTCGTCTGGTGGAACGCGTTCTATTTTATAGTACTAATGGACTAAAACTACATTGAAGCAAATGGTTTCTAGCAGGTTCATTAACTACCGTTTCGACCATACTCCCATTTTTTTATACTCCATTTCTTTATCAAACTACTCAAACTAATTATGAAATATTTATTGACGACAAGTCTCGTCCTACTAGGCATCCTATTCGGACAAGCACAAGACAAAGCACTTCCTGAGTTTCAACTCAAAAAGCAAGAAGTAGAAGCCCACATGCGCTTTCTAGCGTCCGATGAGTTGCAAGGTAGACGGACAGGAGAAGCTGGCAATCAGATTGCAGCGCGTTACATTGCGTCGCATCTAGAAGCGTATGGAATTGAAACGGTAGAAGGGGGAGATAACTACTTGCAACCTGTGGCATTGGAAGAAGTCATGCCGATACAGGAAGCGGAGCTAGAATGGGAAGACCTAGAATTCGAGCAGGGTGAAACTTTAATGATGTTAAGTGGCAAAGGAGAAATCGAAACCAGAGCAGTATTTGTCAACTATGGTTGGGTAGATGCAGCGGAAGGCATCAATGACTACGAGGGCTTGGACGTAAAAGGCAAAATTGTGGTCACGAATATCGGTACGCCCGATGACAATTCGCCGACAGCTATATTTACGTCTATGCGTCAGAAACAGCAGTGGGCGAAAGAAAATGGAGCAGTAGGTATGATTGAACTGTTTCAGTTGCCAAAAAGTCTTTGGGGACGCGTCGTTAGCTATTTTGGTCGACCGAGTATGCGTATTCGTGAAGAAGAGGGGATGGATGGTGATTTTGCGTATGGGTGGGTTTTCGATGAGTCAAAAACGTTTGGTGCAGCCATCAAAAAAGGAAAGAAAAATAAAGTAGAATTAGAAAGTGAAGGCGGAGAACGTCGCAACGTCAATGCCAGTAATGTGGTCGGTTTGATTGAAGGTAGCGATCCACAGCTGAGAGACGAATATGTAGTCCTGACTGCGCACTATGACCATGTAGGTGTCGGTGCACAGGGTGGTGGTGCATACGATGCGCGAGATAGCATCTTCAACGGTGCGCGAGACAATGCTTTTGGAACAATAGCGTTGATGAGTGCTGCGCAAAGTCTAGCGATGGAGCGTCCGAAACGTTCGGTTATTGTATTAGCTGTGACGGGTGAGGAACTGGGACTATTGGGTAGTAAATACTATGCGGATAATCCATTGATTCCATTGAACAAAACCATCTTTAACTTCAATACCGATGGAGCTGGCTACAATGATAAGACGAGTGTTTCCATCATAGGTCTAGGACGAACAGGCATTGATGGAGAACTAGAAACTGCAGCTACTAATTTTGGGCTGAAAGTAGGTGGTGATCCTGCACCAGAGCAAGGCTTATTTGATCGTTCTGACAATGTGTCTTTTGCTGCGAAAGGTGTTCCTGCTGTCAACTTTGCGCCAGGTATGACCGCATTCGATGCTGCCATCATGAAGTACTACCATCAAGTAGCTGACAACCCTGACTCTATCGACTATGACTATCTATTGAAGTACTGTCAGTCTTTTGCACATGCCGCTCGTCTAATCGCCAACAAAGCGGAGCGTCCAATGTGGAAGGAAGGCGATAAGTATGAAGCAGCTGGTCAGAAATTGTATAAACCGTAAGTTGAGCGCTTCTTGGGAGTCTAATAATTAGCCATAACAACAAAACGCTCAACAAGCTCTTAGCGAGACCAGTCCCCCCGTGAATATTCAGCATTAAGCCAATGGAGTTTTCATTTGCTGTTGTTAGACAAAAGAATTTCACGGGGTTGACTATCCAATAAGCTTTCACTTCTACGTTGCTATGATGCGATTCTTATCCTTCTTACTACTTACCGTTCTATTGCTCTGTGCTTGCTGCTGTAAAACAAGTTCTATTCGACAACAGAATGTTCAGACAGTAAGTATCCAACAAAATGGAGAAACTATACTCCGCTATCAAATTGCTCCAAAAAGTCCTTCCTTCTCTACCGAATTTGACTATACTAGAAGTGGATTTCTACATCCTATTCGTTCGCCCAGAGGCGTATTGCTAACCGACGATTTCCCAGTCGGACATACCCATCAAAATGGTGTCTTTTTCGCTTGGACAAGTACTACGTTCCGAGGACAACAAATTGATTGTTGGAATCGACATAACGGAAGTGGAACAGTCTTATCTAAAAAAGAAAACGAAGGTGTTGATGTATATCATCATGCGAAAGGTGCAGTCAGTTGGACGGATACCTTACAGCACATTGGTGTCACAACTGATGGTGCAGTTGTCATTCTAGAAGAGGCTAGAGTACATCGTTATCAGCCCCTAAAGGACGCTTATTTTATTGATATGCAGACTATTCAAACCAATGTATCGACTGATACACTATTCATCAATCAATACCACTACGGCGGTTTAGGAGTACGAATGAGCAAAAGTTGGAACGCAGTAGACAGTACTCATTTTGAACAGCCTATGCGCATACTAACTAGCGAAGGTATAAACGAAGAGACCGCCAATCATACTCGTCCCAATTGGGTCTGTGCATACGGAAAAATCGAAGGCAAATTAGCTGGTTTGGTAGTCATGAATCATCCCGATAATTTTCGCTCGCCACAGTTCGTGCGCGTTCATCCAAGTATGCCGTATTTCTGTTTTATCCCTACTGTAGATGCAGGATTTTCGATAGCTCCTGATGCGCAATATCAAGCGAAGTATCGCATGTACGTATTCGACGGCGAAGTGTCTAAACAGAAAATTGATGAGGTGTGGAGAAGTTATGCTCAATCTGCACTAGCTGATTAGACGGTTGGTCTACCTTTCTCTAGTGCCTATTTTCTATGTTTTTTGGAAGTGAAGATACATAACAGATGAGTGTAGAAGTCAAAGTGCTGTCTTCAATACTTCCCAAACCGTCTCTGTCATGACTCGATGACCAGCTGCATTCGGATGAATACGATCTACTTGATTTAAGGAAGCGACCAATGCAACGCCCTGCAATAGGAAAGGAACGAGCAGTACCTCATTTTCTGTAGCTACTTCTTCATAAATAGCACCGAAGCGATCAATATACGCATTGCCAGTATAGATGGGTGGTTTCATACCAGCTACGATGATTTGAACATCTGGTGAAGCTGTACGAACACGATTGATGATGCGCTGTAGATTGTTTTTGGTCGTGTCTGGAGAGAAGCCTCGAAACACGTCATTTGCGCCCAATTCTAAAACAAAAATGTCAATAGGTTTTTGCAATACACTGTCGATGCGGCGCAATCCTCCAGCTGTTGTTTCTCCACTGACGCCTGCATTGATGACTTCATAATTCAAGTCTAGAGAGTCGATGCGTTCAGCGATCCGTCCCACAAAACTTTCTGATCTGGAAGTCAGTCCATAACCTGCCACTAAGCTATTGCCAAAGAAGACAATACGTTTGGTACGCGTAGCAGATGGGACAGTATCGGTAGCAGATGTGTTCATAGTCTCATTTTGACAGGCGGCTAACATAGTCGTTAGCAATAGGCAATAGATTAGTCTCCTCATTTTATCTTGTTTTTTCTACTCTATTGTTATAGCTAATCAGCCATCAGTTACTTTTATCCACAACCAAATTATATAGCTTATGTTCTGCCAAAAAAAAGCGATGCTCAATTTTACTGAACACCGCTTTTAAGACTAAGTAGATGTCTTGCTCATGATTCGCGCAGATCTTTTCGCAATATCTTCCCAACGGTCGACTTAGGCAATTCATCTCTAAATTCAATCTCTTTGGGAACTTTATAATTTGTCATATGCTCACGGCAGTAGGCAGTTATCTCTTCTTTACTAAGCGATTTATCTTTTTTGACGACAAATAGTTTTACAGCTTCTCCAGTCTTGTCACTAGGTACACCTATAGCGGCTGCCTCCATTACTTTCGGATGTCCTGCCACTACTTCTTCGATTTCATTCGGGTAGACGTTAAAACCAGAAACTAAGATCATATCTTTTTTCCGATCAACAATCTTGAAGAACCCATCTTCTGACATTTCTGCGATATCACCTGTGGATAACCAATCGTTTTTGATGGTATCTGCTGTTTCCTGTGGACGCTTGTAATAGCCTTTCATGACTTGTGGTCCTTTGATTTGTAGCTCTCCGATTTCATTTGCATTCAGTACATTTCCTTCTTCATCAATGATCCGAATATCCGTAGAAGGTACTGGAATACCAATAGTCCCGATGCGTCCTGTATTATCATACGGATTGGACGTAGCGACAGGAGAGGACTCAGTCATGCCGTATCCTTCACTGATACTCATACCAGTCATTTGTTGCCATTTTTCTGCTACTGGACGCTGCAATGCTGTTCCTCCTGCGGCAGCAATTTTCATTCCACTTAGATCAAGATCGGTGAAGTCTTTGTCGTTGAGTAAGGCATTATATAGTGTATTGACACCCGTCATCATAGATATAGGATAGTCTTTGAACGCTTGTACCACAGTTTTTAGATCTCTTGGATTGACAATCAAAATACCATGAAAGCCCATATTAATAGGCGCAAATGTATTGACAGTAAGCGCGAAAATATGATACATAGGTAGTGGACATAGAATGACTTCTTTTCTTTCTTCGACAAACGGTCCCATGATTGCCCCAATTTGTAACATATTCGCTACTAAATTTCGGTGCATCAGCATCGCTCCTTTGGCTCGTCCTGTTGTACCTCCCGTATATTGTAAAATAGCCACATCTTCCCCTTGAATGTCGGGACGTTGTATTTTAAACTTCTTTCCACCTTCTAGTGCTTCTTTGAAGCTAACTGCATTCTCGATGTTGTACTTCGGTACCATCTTTTTGACCTTGCGCACGACAAAGTTGGTGATGGCACCTTTTATAGTGGGCAACAATTCTCCAATGCTCGTCTTGATGACGACTTCGATAGAGGTCTTGTTGATGATCTTTTCTAAGTTAAAAGCAAAATTTTCGAGTACGACAATGGCTTTGGCATCTGAGTCAGTAAATTGATGCTCCATTTCACGTGGAGTATAGAGTGGATTGGTGTTGACTACAACTAATCCGGCACGTAAAGCTCCAAATAGCGCAATTGGGTACTGTAACAAGTTGGGCATCATGATGGCGATCTTATCTCCTCTTTTTAGCCCACGCGACTGTAGATATGCACCGAACTGTGTCGATAGCTTGTCAAGTTCGCTATAAGTCAGCGTTTTACCCATACAGGTAAAGGCAGGTTGCTTCTCATATTTTTTGAAGGATTCTTCCAACATAGCAACGACGGAAGTATATTTATCAGGATCAATATTTGCAGGGACACCACTTGGATAGTTTTTCAACCAAGGACGCTGTTCGGCAGGTACACTACTCATTTGTTATCTATTTTTATTCGCATTAAAACAATATACGTTGTTTAGCAAATATAACAATATAAGATTCTAATGGATGTTCGGTTCTCTTATTTTGTTCTTTTTTCGGAGAGGTGACGAACGAAACTCCCTCGAAAAGCATTAACGCTCTAAAGAATCAGGGCAAACGCATCAACTGTAAACGCAATACCGATAGCCCCCTTTCAGTTACGCCAAACTTGGATGCTGTCTCCAGCCGACGGACGCCTGACTTAACTCTTTTTGTCACAAGCAAACGCAGAAAAAAGTAGGTAAACCTGCCTTGACTGTCATTTGCGGCAAGGTAGGAACGCTAGACCCCCGCCAAATAGGATTTGTGCTACACTTGTTCCAGATAGCTAACCTCGCATTACCTGATTTTTGACGCGTTTACCCTATCAAAAATTAGCCTTCCATTAGTTTGTATAACTTTTTGGTTATTTAGCTTGTTTTGTGCCAATTGAGTAAACATCAGTCTGAACTCAACAATAAATTTGCAATTTTTAAGCTGAACGATGTAAACCTGTCTGACAGTCAGTTGGGTTTCATTATTTCACCTTACCTAGTAAAGAGGAATTTTAAGCAATGATAACATACGATCGATTTGTTTTAGAAAATGGACTACGTGTCATCGTTCACGAAGACCGTAGTACGCCTATGGTTGCTGTGAATGTATTGTATGATGTGGGATCAAGGGATGAGTCACCAGAGAAAACTGGGTTCGCGCATCTATTTGAGCATCTAATGTTTGGCGGGTCAGCAAATGTACCTGAGTTTGACGAACCGCTACAGTTGGCAGGTGGAGAAAACAACGCATTTACAAACAGTGATATTACGAACTTCTACAACCTGTTGCCTGCTCAAAATATAGAAACAGCGTTTTGGTTAGAATCGGATCGAATGTTGAGTTTGAACTTTGATGAAGAAGTGTTGGAGACGCAGCGAAAAGTAGTAGTTGAGGAGTTCAAAGAAACTTGTCTGAATCAACCGTACGGCGATGCTTGGCATCATTTATCCGAAATGGTCTTTCAGTCACATCCGTATCGTTGGCCTACTATTGGGAAGACGATGCAGCATGTGGAAGAAGCGAATATGGAAGATGTCAAGGAGTTTTATTTTAAGTACTATCGTCCAAATAACGCTATTCTAGTCGTTGCAGGGAACACGGATGTGGGAGAGGTGAAGGCACTAACAGAGAAATGGTTCGGTGATATTCCAAACGGTACTGTTCCCACTCGAGAACTGCCGCAAGAGGAAGATCAGTTCGAAGAGCGCGGGGTAGAAATATGTAGCGATGTACCCGTGAATGCGGTATTTATGGCGTTTCAGATGTTTGATCGCTTGCATCCAGATTACTATGTGGCTGACTTGCTGTCTGATATTTTGTGCAATGGTCGCTCTTCGCGCCTCTATCAACGTCTGTTAAAGCAGCAGCGTTTGTTTAGTCAAATTGACTGCTATGTCTCTGGTAGTATTGATAAAGGGGTTTTGGTGGTAGAAGGTCGCCCAGCAGAAAATGTTGATATGCCAGCAGCAGAAGTTGCTATCTGGAAAGAACTACAAGAACTGGCGACGAAAGGCGTAGATGAGCAGGAGTTGCAAAAGGTGAAGAACCGTGTGGAAAGTACATTGATTTTCTCAGAAATGAGCGTCTTGAACAAAGCTATCAATCTTGCTTTTTTTGAAGTACTCGGTGATGTCGAACGCATCAATCAAGAAGCCGCTATCTATCAGCAGATTACGACACAAGATATTCAGCGCGTCGCTAAGCAGTTGTTGCGAAAAGACAATTGCTCGACGCTGCGGTATCGTAGCGATTCGAGTATTCAGCCGACGGCGGTGACGGAATTGGAGACGGTCTTTTAGTATCACGCCGCGACTAATAGTAAGAGTCGCGGCGTGACAAGCAGATCACCGTTTCCACTTCTTGGCGTTCATAATTGGATGTGGATAATTTCCACCTAAGTAGACTTCGTATTGATCCTGTTGTTCTTTATTCAGTACATACGGACGATGCACTAACTCCGACGGCAGTGCATCTAACTCTGGCAGCCACAATTTCACATACTCACCTTGACCATCGTAGTTATTAGCCTGCTTAAGAATATTGAAATAGCGGTTCTCGCGTGGATCGCTCCCAACCCCCGCCACATAGTTCCAGTTGCACCAATTGCTAGCGACATCGTAGTCAATCAGCACAGACTCAAAGTACTCCGCGCCCATTTGCCAATTGACATTCAGATCTTTTACTAAAAAACTCGCTACATTCTGCCGCCCACGATTGGACATGAACCCTGTCAGCGCAATTTCTTTCATATTAGCATCGATGAACGGAACGCCCGTTTTGCCATCAATCCACTTTTGCAACAATTTATAATCATCGCGCCAGGAAGAGTCAACTTTGTCTTTCGGACCACCTTTGTAAAAGATCGTATTACCGTATTTCTTCGCCATCAAACGGAAAAAGTCGCGCCACAGCAGTTCAAAGAAAATCCAGTAAGTTGACTTATTACTGCCACGTTCTGCTTCATACTTTTTAAGTTCATGATAGATACGTTTGGGCGAGATACAGCCCTGTGCCAACCAAGCAGAAAACTTGGTGGAGTAGTCTGTTCCAATTAGTCCATTACGTGTTTCCTTGTACGTTTTGGCAGCATCCGTATCCCATAAGTAATGAGAGAGGCGTTCGAGAGCCGCAGATTCGCCACCTGTATGATGAATGGCAGTGCGCTCGTCTTGTTCTACTTCTTCATAATTTAAGTCCCTTAACGAAGGAATAGCACCAACTTGCACCTCATTCAATTGCGCACCTGCGATATCACTAGGCGTAGGCAAGGGTTCACGAATGGGGATGTAGCGTTCTACTTCCTTTCGGAAATGTGTAAACACATCTGGGGTATGGGTGACGGGGAAGGGCAAATCAGCTGTGTAGTACAACATCTTGCCACGCGAGTAACGAATCTCTTGTCCAATTCGCCATAAGCTCTCTTCCAAGACATCTTGTACATCAACCTCCTCTTGCGTCCGCTCTCGATTACAGAATACCCAATTGGATTTTACCTGATGCGCAAGCTCGTAGATTTCTTCTTCCGGTAGTCCAACACGTACCACCAAATCTGCACCCATAGATCGAAGGGATTGCCGCAGGTCATGCACACTTTCAATGATGAACCGCGCACGATGCACACCTGTTTTACGGAAGCCATAGTCCGTTTCATTCTCAAACCATCGTCGGTCAAATACATAGACATAGATAATGTTATCTGCATGTTTCAGGGCGTCATGAATCGCTTCATTATCGTGTAATCGTAAGTCTTGCCGAAACCAAACTATCGCTGTTTTCTGATCTTTCATAAACTACTATCGTGCAAACTGAGCTTTAACTAAATAAGATTGGAAGCAAAACAGCAGGCGTTTCGCTTGGTTCTCAGAATTTCGTCATATAGCGAATGTTTTCAGCGACTCCTTCTCGTATTCTGAATGCTGCTGAAAGGTACGTAAGGGTAGGGATTCTTCTCGATGCTCGCAAGGGCTTTCCGTCCAAAATGGTTGTTTTGCTGATCTCCTGATTTTTACTTGATCGACTAAGCTTGCAGCTTTGGCGGAACATACGCTCGTTATATGAAGCTAGATGAGCGTATAATATCGACAGCTACAAGCTGCGACAATCCTTAGAGGCTTAGGCAATCAGGGTATATTTGGCGCGAGCAAGAACATCCTAATCTTCTACATTCAAACTTGTCTTTGAATGCTTAGGCTTTACTTCGAATTCAAATCTAGAGCGATAGAAGGCAACATCGAACTCTGCAAAGAAATTTGTTTGCCCTAAAATTAATGGTATATCGTTATGCCTCACCCATGCAAAAGCTAGTTGAGCATCTGGATATACTCCTATCTTAGCGGTTAGCAGTAAGGGCTGCGCTAAAGATTGCCGCAAGTTGCCTGCTAAGGGAATTACTGCTTTTTGATTATCCCATCTTGCGCCTAAAGAAATTCCGATATTAAAAGACAAAACGTTGATCGTAGCTCCACTATCTACTAAACCGACGACCTCAATTGTGTTGGTTGGAGAAGAAAGTTGAAGAGGAAGTCTTGGAAGACTGTCTAATTGACTTTGTTTTGAGTGTAAAGTAGAGTATTAAAATTTCATGCGGATTCAGGAGTCGATTGATTGTCTTCTAACGTCTTCATCAGTATTTCTGCTGCCCCAAATGTATGGTAAGGTGTATAGATATAGTGAATTTGATCGGGTCGCAAATAAGGAGAAGTAGCAGTCTCTTGAAAAGGCTGTTGTACTTCTTCTGCCAGAATACCGATTAGTCGCAGCTTATCCACAAAGGAAAGTTGCTGTATAGAAGGTAAAAGATTAGATAAAGCCATAAACAAGTGTTTGATCCTCTTCTACAAATATACGAATGCTAGGTTTGGTTCGCAACTATATCTGATGTTC
>CAYLPW010000066.1:0-20877 GCA_964385665.1 uncultured Saprospiraceae bacterium | reverse complement strand
AGTCGGGGGAAGGATATTGATGCGGCTTGTGGGCAGTTGGCGAATAAGGGGTGAGTAGGGTTGAATTAAAGAGCTTGTACAAACGTTTGTATACGTTTTCAATCCCTATAAGCATTTGATTGCTAATCTATTATACATTGAAAATACATAAATGGTGCTATTCTGCTAAAGTAGATATATACGCCATATGGCGTGTACATGGGCGTTGGGCGGCATGTAGAAAAAACAAAACGAAGCAAACAAAAAATTGTACTTTTAAAATTTTTAAAAACCATAAAATTTGAGCAATAAAAAAGTAAATGACGGAATAAAAAGGGTTGTAACTGAACTCATGGACAGAGTTATGGATAAAGTTCTGATTACCGACCCATTTATAAAGGAAAAACACCACTCAAAGAAGCCGTTGTATGCCGCTTTAGTACCCGATGAGATTTTTAAAGGTTCGCATTTTGAAAGAAGATTTGTAACTCCTTTTGGTGGAGTTTGGGAGAAATTAGCTCATGTGGTTGCTCAAGAATATCATGGACATTGCGAAATGGGAAAGACAATTACAGGAGAAGTCGGTGCAGAAAGGTTGAGAAGAATTCAAGAGGTTCTAAATAAATTGGAACATCGAAAGAGAGGAAACGATAGAGTTACTCCCGATTGGGATGTTGAACTGAAATATATTTTGGAAGGAGGAGGAAAACTGATACCAACAAGCGTAGTTTGTGATATTTATATCGAAAGCACAAAGACGAAAAAAAAGTATGCATTTGAGGTAAAAGCACCGCTTCCAAATAGTGACCAAACCAAAGTCAGTAAAGAGAAGATGTTCAAACTTTTAGCCATGAATCCGAGTAAAATTGATTCAGCTTTTTATGCCTTGGCTTACAATCCTTATGAAAAGAAGGCGGATTACAATTGGATTTTTCCTATGAGGTGGTTTGATATGAGGAATGATGAATCAGTTTTGATTGGTGACGAATTTTGGGAATTGATTGGAGGTAAAGGAACATATAAAAATTTCATTACCGAAATCAATTCATTAGGAAAAGAATACCGAGAAAGGGTATATCGGGAATTTTTGGGAATGGAACCTCCAGAAGGTTTTGATGAAAAAGTTTTGCAATAAAATACTATGAAGGAAACATTCACATTTGTTGATTTATTCTCAGGAATTGGCGGTTTCAAAATGGCATTAACCAATAATGGCGGTTCTTGTTTAGGCTTTAGTGAAGTCAATAAAGACGCAATAAATGCCTATTGCGAAAATTATAAAGTTGAGCCTGAATCGAACTTTGGAGATATTACTAAAATAAAAGAATTACCGCAACATGATATTTTAACAGCAGGTGTTCCATGTCAGAGTTGGTCTATCGCAGGTAAGAATTTGGGGTTCTATGATGATAGAGGACAGTTATGGAATGATACAATATATCTGCTTAATCAAGCTAAACCAAAAGCATTTATTTTTGAGAATGTGAAGGGTTTGGTTGACCCTCGAAATAAACAAGCATTAGCCTACATTTTGGGAAGAATTAAACAAGCTGGATACTACGCAAAGCATTTTGTAATTAATTCTCACGACTATGGCGTAGCTCAAAACCGAATAAGAATATACATTATTGGTTTTAAAGACAAAGAATATTTAAAGAGATTTTCCCTGCCAAAACCATTTGATAAAAAAGAAACTTTAACTGATGTTTTAGGGCTGAAAATTGAGAAAAGAGCAGAAAATATACCTCACCAAAAAGATTTATTTGGGAATGTAGTTCAGTCCAAACAAATGAGTCTTTCGAGCAAAAATGGTTTTAACGATTATTTCTTATTCAACGATTTAAGAAACGGACATACGACAATTCATTCTTGGGATATAGAAGACACAACTGAAAGACAGAAAGAAATTTGTTTACTGCTTCTAAAGAACCGAAGAAAAAGCCAGTTTGGACTACTTGACGGAAATCCTCTTTCCCTTAAACAATTTCAATCTTTAGACTTTACAATTTCACAAAAAGAAATAGATGAATTAATTGAGTTAAGAATTCTAAAGAAAGTGGATTACAAATTTGAAATTTTAGATTTCAAGGATTCAGAATTAACGGACGAGGAATTAGAATTGCTCAATCTCACCTCTGATAATTTCCTCGAAATTGACAGACTTAAAACAGAACGTTCTTTAAAAATCAAAAGAATATCAATTACTAAAACAATTGAATCTTTAATTGAAAAGGAAATAGTAAAATGTACTGAGGAGAGATACGAATTTAAGAATACAAAAATAAGCAGCGGACTGAAAGGGGTAAATAGAGTTTTCATGCCTTCATCAGATATTTTTCCCACCTTAGTTGCGAGTGATACAAACGATTATATATCATTAAAGAATATTATCCCTACAACTCACCAAGAATATAAAGAGAAATTTTTAAAGGAAGTTTACTTTACCGACCAATACAGAAAAATAACAAAAGAAGAAGCGTGTCTAATTCAAGGATTTCCAAAAGATTTTCTTTTGCCTGAATCAAGAGCAAGGTGGATGAAATTAATCGGAAATAGTGTATCTGTTCCAGTAATAGATATTTTAATAAAATCAATAATCTCAACAGGAGTTTTTGACGGACAAATAAATGGAAAGAAAAAAGAACACGAAGGCACAAAACTAAAGCCTAATAGTCGAGGCGCAGTCCGCCGATCAGCCTTTGCTCACCTTCGGAGGATAAATTGAACTGCCTGTCCGCCCCAAGGCGCAAAAGTGGGTTCAAGGGACAGCTATGGAATTGGCTTCAGCCTAAGGAAAACAAGATTTTTGCAGTGTGCGGAACGACAGCCTAAGGCAGGGCAAAACGAACAACAAGAACTTCGATCCCTATGAAAGGATTCGGTAGATTAAAAAAAGATACAAGAAGCAGATAAATTGACAACTTTGCGAAACCGTACAGCCTGCCATAACTGTGAATACTAATCATAATAATTTGTACGACGTTCGTTCTTTCCGAAAGGGGTGGCACGCTGCATCTGCGGAGACGCACCATGAAATAGTAAAAAATGAAACTTAGCGAAATAGACAAGGTTGAACTGCTATATCTTCAAATTGAAGACTATCTAGAGATCAAGGATATGATGCAAACTGCATATTCCTCCATGCCCGATCCTTACTGGAAGGAGAGTGATATCAATAGTTTGCTGAATAAATTTCCTGAAGGTCAGGTTGTTATCAAGGTAAATGGGCAGATAGCTGGTTGTGCTTTGTCAATAATTGTTGACTATAACACATTCGACGATAGTCATACTTATCGAGAAATAACTGCTGATTATACCTTTAACTCTCATAACAATGAGGGTGATGTATTGTACGGGATAGATGTGTTTATTAAACCTGAATTTAGAGGATTGAGGCTCGGAAGAAGACTATATGATTACAGGAAAGAGCTTTGTGAGAAGTGGAACCTTAGGGGAATTGCTTTTGGAGGACGAATCCCAAGCTATCATAGATATTCTGATAAGCTGAGTCCCAAAGAATACATAGAGAAGGTCAAGCGTAAGGAAATTCACGATCCAGTTTTGGATTTTCAACTGTCGAACGATTTTCGTCCTGCGAGAATTCTCAAAGGGTATTTGGAAGGAGATACCTTTTCAAAGGAATTTGCCGTGTTGTTAAAATGGGACAACATCTACTATGAAAAGCCAGTGCAGAAAGCAGCGATAAAGAAAAAAGTAGTCAGACTTGGCTTGATTCAATGGCAAATGAGACCGTATGAAGATATAGATACTTTGCTTCAACAAGCAGAATACTTCATTGATACTGTATCGGGCTATCGGTGTGATTTTGCGTTGTTTCCCGAATTTTTCAATGCACCGCTCATGGCAAAAGACAATCATTTAAGTGAGTCGGAAGCGATTAGGGAATTAGCTAAATATACGGATGATATTGTACAGAAGTTTTCCAATTTCTCTATTTCGTACAACATAAACATTGTGGCAGGAAGTATGCCAGAAATCAAGGAGGATAAACTTTACAATGTAGGCTATCTTTGTAAAAGGGATGGAACCGTAGAGCGATACGAAAAACTACATGTAACTCCTGATGAAGCAAAGGTGTGGGGGATGCAAGGAGGAGAACAACTAAAAGTATTTGATACAGATTGCGGCAAAGTTGGAGTACTCATTTGTTATGACTCGGAGTTTCCTGAGTTGAGTAGGCTGCTTGCAGATCAAGGAATGGATATTCTCTTCGTTCCGTTTTTGACAGATACGCAAAATGGATATTCAAGAGTGAGAAATTGTTCTCAAGCAAGAGCAATTGAGAATGAATGTTATGTAGCGATTGCAGGAAGTGTCGGCAATTTGCCGAATGTACACAATATGGACATTCAGTATGCTCAATCTATGGTTTTCACTCCTTGTGATTTCGCTTTCCCAACTAATGGCATAAAAGCAGAAGCTACACCCAATACAGAGATGATATTAATTGCTGATGTAGACATTGATTTACTCAGAGAGCTTCACCAGTTTGGGAGTGTAAGAAACCTTAAAGATAGGCGAAAGGATGTATTTGAATTGAAAAAGCGGTAGCCAAAATTAGAGCTTAGCAGTCATGGGGCAGGGCAGCACCTCAAAGCAGCCAATAGCGTTTGAGCAGGTATCCCTTTAGCGTCTCGGATTACATTCGAGATTCCATTTGTCAGTTAGATGGCAACAGAAAATACAATATATATCGAAAACTTAACCCCCATTGCATGACCTATTGCTGTTCGAAAGTTGTGCCTTAGATAGTGGTGGAGGTGACTTTTGTAAAGCTTAATATTGCCTGCTAACTTGCTCAATCAATCAATCATAAAAAACTTTTAGCGAACCAATAAATACGACACGTTCTGAATGAAAATATTCCTCAAATTTTTCTTCCTCCCGCTCATCGTCTTCTTCCTTATCGGGATCCCCTATCTTAACCTTCAACTTCATATCTTGCTTGAAATAAGGCAGTAAAGCAACAGTTGATTGCTTGTAACAGCCAAAAGCATCAGATGCTTTTGTGCGTAAGTTCTTCCAATATACAAGAGGAGCGTAAAGAAGATCGTTACATTTGTGCGTTTTAATGATATTTGTTCATTCCTTATTTTGCGCATAGCACACGATTCAAAATTGGACTCTTTCGTCGAGTCTAGCTATCGTTTTTAGTAACAAGAATATGCTTAAGCAGACTATTCCGTTCTTTTTGGACAATCCGTTGGTGACTTATCTTCTACTAGGCGTTTTTGTTGGCTGGGGACTGATGACTGCTCCTTTTGACTTCGGACTCGATCAATTGCCACGCGATCCTGTAGCAGTAGATGCGATTCCTGATATTGGTGAAAATCAACAGATTGTTTTTACGAAGTGGGAAGGACGTTCGCCACAAGATGTTGAAGACCAAGTGACTTATCCGCTCACGACTGCACTACTCGGTGTGCCAGGTGTCAAAAGTGTACGTTCCAACTCGATGTTTGGCTTTTCAAGCATCTACCTCATTTTTGAGGACGATATAGAATTCTACTGGAGTCGTTCTCGCATCCTCGAAAAGCTCAATTCGCTGCCTGCCAATACCTTGCCCGAAGGGATACAACCCGCCTTAGGACCCGATGCGACAGCCTTAGGACAAATCTTTTGGTACACCCTCGAAGGGCGCGACGAAAACGGAGAACCGACTGGCGGATGGAATCTGCAAGAATTACGCAGCATTCAAGATTTTTATGTGCGCTATGGACTGTCGGCAGCGGAAGGGGTGGCAGAAGTAGCTTCCATTGGTGGCTTCGTCAAAGAGTATCAAGTAGATGTCGATCCAGAGGCGATGAAGGCAAATCGGATTACGCTAGAGCAAGTCATGCAAGCGGTCAATAGTAGCAATTTAGACATCGGTGCGCAGACGATTGAGATCAATTTAGCAGAATATTTTGTGCGTGGATTAGGCTATGTAGAGTCCGTCGAAGACATTGAAGCGAGCGTCGTCAAAACAGTCAACAACGTCCCAATCCGTATTCAGGATATAGCACGGGTAACTATTGCACCTGCGACTCGCCGAGGCATTTTGGACAAATCGGGGGCAGAAGCTGTAGGTGGAGTGGTCGTCGCGCGCTATGGTACAAATCCGATGAAAGTCATTGAGAATGTAAAGGCAAAAATGGCAGAACTAAGTATTGGACTGCCTAGCAAGACATTAGCAGATGGCACGGTGTCTACGGTGACGATTGTTCCATTTTACGACCGCACACAGTTGATTCAAGAAACAATAGGAACACTCGAAGAGGCGTTGACGCTGGAAATTCTCATTACGATTATTGTGGTGATCTTGATGTTGCTCAACTGGCAGGCGTCATTTTTGGTTTCGGTTTTGCTGCCAGTGGCGGTCTTGATGTGCTTCATTGCCATGCGTTATTTTGGTGTCGATGCAAATATTGTGGCACTAGCTGGTATTGCGATTGCAATTGGGACGATGGTGGATATGGGTATTGTACTGGTGGAAAGTATTGTTCTGCGGATACAAAATGCACCCAATCAGCCTTTAAGATCAACCATCTACGAAGCGACGACCGAAGTAGGTTCAGCTATTTTAACGGCTGTGGCGACCACAGTGATTAGCTTTTTGCCAGTCTTCACGATGGAGGCTGCTGAAGGAAAGTTGTTTCGTCCGTTGGCATTTACAAAAACGTTTGCCTTGCTGGCCGCTATCATTGTAGTGCTGATTGTGCTTCCTGTTCTTGCCTATCATTTGTTTGGTCTTTCCAATCGTTTCAATCGTCTTTCAAAACGTCGACTACCTCAAGCAGTATCCATTGGCATCAACTTACTGGGCGCACTGTGGGTCACGTACTTTTTAGCCAATCAGTGGATGCCCTTGGGGGTCGAGCAGTCCGCTCTTATTAATTTTCTGTTCGTTATGCTCATCGTCGGTAGTTTGGTGGGCTTATTTTATCTTATCATTCATTGGTATGCTACTATTTTAAGCTTCTTGTTGCGTTTCAAATTGCCTTTTTTGCTGTTGGTAGGTTTAATTCTCGTTCAAGGATTTCGAGTTTTCCAACGCACAGGTGAGGAATTTATGCCAGCATTGGACGAAGGCTCTTTTCTACTTATGCCCACGACACTTCCCCATGCAGGCATGCAAGAAAACCTCAAAAATTTACAACTGCTAGATATGGCAGTTACGGCAATACCCGAAGTCGAAACAGTAGTCGGAAAAGCTGGACGCGTCAATAGTCCGCTCGACCCTGCACCGATGTCGATGTACGAAAATGTGATCTTGTACAAATCAGAGTACCAAACGGATGAATCAGGGCGGCGCATTCGGTTTCGTTACGAAGAGGGCGAGTTTGTGCTGGATGAAGATGGCGAACGCATACCAGATACCAAAGGTCGTTACTTCCGACAGTGGCGCGATCATATTCAAAGTGCGGACGACATTTGGGCAGAAATCGTTCGAGTTGCGCAACTGCCAGGTGTTACCTCTGCTCCTAAATTACAACCTATAGAAACGCGCCTAGTCATGTTGCAAACAGGAATGCGTGCGCCTATGGGGATCAAAGTACGTGGTGCTGACTTGTCAACGATTGAGGCGTTTGGAATGACTTTGGAACAGCATCTAAAACAAGTAGAAGGTGTAAAAGAGGCAGCCGTATTCGCGGATCGAGTAGTGGGAAAACCTTATTTATTATTAGACATTGATCGAGAAAAAATAGCGCGCTATGGCTTGAGCATTCAGCAAGTGCAACGCCACATTCAAACGGCGATAGGCGGCATGCCAATGAGCCAAACCATAGAGGGACGCGAACGCTACAGCATCCGTATTCGCTATCCGCGTGAGTTACGCAATGATGTAGCTGCGCTGGAGAAAATATATGTGTCCACGCCTACTGGCACTTCCATTCCATTGGGGCAGCTAGTTCATATTCGCTACGAACAAGGGGCGCAGTCTATCAAAAGTGAAGATGGTTTTTTGGTGAGTTATGTGTTGTTTGACAAAGAAGAAAGCTATTCGGAAGTCGAAGTTGTGCAGCGTGCGCAAGACTATTTGAATGCTCAAATTGCAGCTGGCGACTTGATTGTACCTAGTGGCGTGAGCTATCGTTTTGCTGGAAACTACGAACAACAAGTGCGCGCCAATCAACGCCTACGACTCGTCGTTCCTATCGCACTACTACTTATTTTTCTTATTCTTTATTTTCAGTTTCGTTCGGTTTGGCTGTCGCTGATGGTGTTCAGTGGCGTATTTGTGGCTTTTGCAGGTGGCTTTATTTTGATTGGTTTGTATGATACGGATTGGTTTTTAAATATCGAACTTTTTGACGTGCAACTACGAGACCTATTTCAGGTACAACCTATTTATTTGAGCGTCGCGGTTTGGGTCGGATTTTTAGCGTTATTTGGTATTGCGACAGACGATGGTGTGTTGGTCGGAACGTTCCTACAGTCTAGCTTCCGCGAGCATCGACCGCAGTCCATTTCAGCCATTCGAGCAGCAGTCGTCGCTGGCGGTTTGCGACGTGTCCGCCCTGCAATGATGACAACGGCGACTACTTTATTGGCACTGTTACCTATACTGACCGCTACAGGTCGTGGGGCAGATATTATGCTACCTATGGCGATTCCAGCGGTAGGCGGTATGGCGTTGCAGATATTGACTATGTTTGTCGTGCCTGTGCTGTTTTCGTTGTGGAAGGAAGTGGGGTACATTATGAAGAGTCAAGAATAATAAGTACGTGAACCCAAATAATCGACACTTTCATTGACGGGCTAATTTTCCGTTACTCGGCGTTAGATTTTGCTTCCATAACCAGTTATGCAAGAAAAATCTGCCTTGATTAACGAAAAATTAGCTAGGTCAAAAGTGACGTTTATTTACATTCAAGTACTTAGTACGTTTCTAAAAACTATACAACATTGGAAATATATAGAAATATAATTGGTTCAATTACAGCATGTTATCAGTAAAATATACATAGATTTTTCGGCTAAAGCCAAGAATGGATAGCTCTCAAAGCACGTTTGTTACTGAGCTTTACCGAAGTTTGTTATTCTCTTCGCCATATACAATTTTAGTAAAGTGAAGCATAAGTTGAAATAGCAAGATGGATGAAGAATATAATACCATAAACTTAGAATCGCTATATAGAAAAGACGAGTTCAATAAATAAAATAAAATGTCAATAAATAAAGGCGAGTCAAGAAAACCAACACTACACGCACGCAACAGAAATAAAGAGCAGTACGACCTCACCAAAATGGTAGCAACTACGCCCGAACTGAACGCCTACATTCAACCCAATAAACAAGGGCAGCCCTCTATCAACTTCTCCGACCCGAAAGCCATAAAAGTACTGAACCGTGCCATTCTTCAGCATTATTACGGCATAGGCTACTGGAATTTTCCAGATGGCTATCTGTGTCCACCCATTCCAGGACGCGCAGAATACATCCATCGGGTAGCTGACTTATTAGCTCAAGAGAACAATGGGAACGTGCCGACTGGAAAGCGTGTCCAATGTTTGGATGTTGGGACTGGTGCCAGCTGTATTTATCCCGTTATTGGTACTATTGAATATCAATGGCAGTTCATTGCTTCAGACATTAGTAAAGAAGCAATACAGTCTGCACAGCAGATTATTGAAAAAAATGCTCAGCTACGCGACTGTATCGCTTTACGACATCAATCATCTTCAAATTCTATTTTTGAGGGGATACTTCAACCTGACGAACGTATTACTTTGTCCATTTGTAATCCACCATTTCACGCTTCTGTAGAGGAAGCAACAAAAGGAACTCGACGAAAGGTAAAGAATTTGACAGGGCAACAAACAACTACTCCTACATTGAATTTTGGAGGTATCAAAGATGAACTGATTTATATAGGTGGAGAGTATCAATTTATCCAAAATATGATGGTAGAAAGCCGAGCGATAGCTTCTAATTGCTTATGGTTTACTTGCTTGGTGTCTAAAGAAAATAATCTCAAAAGGTTGCACCGATTTCTACAACAACAGCGACCTACAGATATACAAGTTCTTCCTATTCAGACAGGCAACAAAACTAGTCGAATACTAGCGTGGACTTACCTGAAGGAGCGAAATAGAAGAAAGTGGCTGTCCGCTCTTTAGGGATGATCCAGCACCCGATTAGTTGGCGCAAGCTATTACTTGAACAGCCATATTCAATGCTTGATTTTTTATCACTAAGCAACTGATAGTCAATTCAATAAAACCTATTCCATTGAATTATAAATATGTCCGAGTACTTCGGGTAGGACTGCTTAAACAATGTCTCCACTGCTTTCGCTGTCTCCAAATCGACTGCCATAACGCCATCTGATTTTTCGCCCGCACCAAATTATGTGTCGGATACTGAATGGAGTAGTAGACATCATTAGCTAGATAGTCTGTCAGAAAGCGCAATGCCTGTTCCAAAACTATCCACAAAGCACCCTCCAACAGATGCTTGCGTTCTACTTCAGTCAAAAAAGAAGCAGTTTCCTCCAGATAAGCGTTACTCAAAGCTTCAAAAATAGCATATCGCGCCTCCACCTCCTCAAATTTGTCATCATCTTCTGCATGACTATTCGTGAAGGTGCGTACCATGTCACCAAAGTCAGACAGAATTGTGCCAGGCATGACTGTATCCAAATCGATGACGCAGATACCTTTATCTGTAGTTGCATCTAGCAGGACATTGTCAGCTTTCGTGTCATTATGTACTGCCCGAAGGGGTAGGTTTAAGTTAGCTATTTTTCGAAACAAATGCGATTCTTGCTCAATGAATCGTATGATGTCATTTGCTACTATGAGTCGGTCTGTACTTGCCGCTTTTTTTATTGTTTCATAGTGTTGGTATCGACTTATACTATCATGAAATCCTGGCAATGTAACATTCAGTTGTTGTGTTGGAAAGTCTTGTAGAGCAGATGCAAACTGACCGAAAGCACGTGCAGCAGCGGCGGCTTGCCGAGGTGTTTCAATACACGAATAAGAGGTGGTGTGAGCAAAAAAAGGAGTGGCTCGCCAATATTGATTCCTATCGTCCACATATAGCAGTTGTCCTTCACGAGTTGGTAATGGGCGTAGAATCTTCATCGCATAGTTGGGCAGCTGGACTAAATGGTCTGCAATGAGCTGCATATTTTCTACGACACCCTTTGGATGACGAAAAATATCCGTATTCATGCATTGTAGAACGAATGAATTCTTATTGGACATACTTACCAAATATGTTTGATGAATATGTCCATTCCCCAAAGAAGAAATCAATTCAATCAATTGACTATCAATAAATTGAGTAGCTATTTCTTGAATATTTTCTTTACTGTACGACACTCGAAAAACGTTCTTTTAGAAAATCTAAAGCCAATGCGTTCGCTTCTTGTGCTGCTGCTTCTTTATAGCGTGGGCTACTTGGATTGGCAAATGCATGGTCGGCATCGAAGGTGTGAACCGTCATGTCTTGTCCAGCCGCTTCTACCGCTTCTTTTAGCGCGTTCGCATACTCCAGAGTGATGTGCTGATCTTGTTCTGCGAATATACCTAAGA
This sequence comes from uncultured Saprospiraceae bacterium, assembly GCA_964385665.1. Lineage (GTDB taxonomy): Bacteria > Bacteroidota > Bacteroidia > Chitinophagales > Saprospiraceae > JAAUTG01. Next base: position 9,352 of record CAYLPW010000066.1, on the reverse strand, counting down.
TATCTGTCTGTATAGAACCCATTGTTGCCAATTGCTCTATGGGTGCAGCACCATAGTAAACCACTGCTCCAGCAGCTTGGTCGCCCAATAGATAAGCAGCGCGTGTGGACCAACCACCACCAAAACACCAACCAATTGTCGCAATGTTAGCCTGATCGCCAGCCAAATTTTGTACGCCTTGCACAATAGCTTTGAGCCGCTCCAAATCTCGTGAGCCAGTCAACTCTGCTGCTCGTTCACGCTGATCGGTGACTTCGCCATCGTACAGATCAATCGCCAGTACATGAACGTTATCTAGTTCTTTAAATAGACGATCTGCTTCCTGTTTAATTTGGCTGTTCAGTCCCCACCATTCATGAAAAACAAATAGGTATTGATGACTAGCTGTCTCGCTTTGTAGAGCATAAGCACTCCCAGTCTTTCCATCAGGTGTTTCAAAAGAGATCATGTCGCCGTCGCCTTCGTAGTTCATGGCTTCGGGCGTTTCATGTTTTTCCTGAAAAGTCAAATCGTCTGCCACATCCGCGATGTCTTCGGCAGGTTTCTGATCCCGATCACTATCAGGATTGCAAGCTAGAGAAAGCCCGAATAATAGAAATAGATAAATGCGTGTCATCAGTACTGATTTTGAAAATAGATGGGGCAAAGGTACGAAAGTTGCGAGCCGCAAAAAGTGAAATCACTAATGGTAATTTCCATATCTTTGTCCTCCTATTTTATTCACGGATAAACTGCAATTGTCTGATGGAACGATTATACAATTTAGTCAATAAAGAAGAGCAGAAAGAACAACTACTTCAAGATGCGACAGCGCGAACTACACTTTCTTTCTATCAATATGCCCACATTCCCAGTCCTCATCAATTTCGAGATGAACTCTATGCTGGACTAGCCGAACTAGGCGTATTTGGACGCATCTATGTTGCACAAGAAGGTATCAACGGACAGATTTCTGTACCGAGTGTCCAACTAGAGGAGCTAAAAAATTATCTATACAGCATTCCTTTTTTAGAAGGGATTCGGCTCAATATAGCGATTGACGATGATGGTAAGTCGTTCTATATTCTTAAAATCAAAGTGCGTAAAAAAATAGTAGCTGACGGGCTAGACGACTCTACCTTCGACGCCACAAAACGTGGCACACCTTTGAACGCAGCCGACTTCAACAAGTTGACTGAACAAGAGGATACCATTATAGTCGATATGCGTAATCATTACGAGAGCGAAGTTGGTTACTTTAAAGACGCCATTCTGCCCGACGTAGAGACATTTCGGGAAGCTCTGCCCTTAGTGGAAGATATGCTAGAAGACCAGAAAGACAAGCATATCGTGATGTATTGTACTGGTGGTATCCGATGCGAAAAAGCAAGTGCCTACTATCTCCATCGTGGATTTGAAAACGTGTATATGGTAGAAGGAGGTATCATCGACTACGCGCGGCAGTGCGAACAGGAAGGGCTAGAAAATAAGTTCATCGGCAAAAATTTTGTATTTGATGAGCGCATGGGCGAACGCATCAGCAAGGAGGTGATCGCTGCATGTCATCAGTGTGGAACACCTTGCGATACGCACGTCAACTGCGTCAATGATGCTTGTCATATTTTGTTTATCCAGTGCGAAAAGTGCGCCGAAAAATACAGCAATTGTTGTTCTACAAAATGTGCTGACTTTTGGGCGTTGCCTGAAGAAAAACGTCGTGAGAAGCGAAAAACGACCTTATTCAATGGTCAGAAATTTGGAAAGGGGCGGTATAAAGCAGCTCGAAAGCACCAAGATTTAGAAGAAAGCTAAAGCGGGTCGAGCACGAAGCGATTGGTACGCCTTCATCTATCGACTATAACGGCATAGGCAAAGCGGGTAGTTGCCAATATTGCTGAAACAATGGCAATAATGCTTCCATTCGCTCCTCATATTCTAGTCGCACATAACGTGGCGAATACGTTTTCTCTTCTTTAAAGGCATAGGATTCGCCATTGACACCAGCTAGAAAACTATTGATGCCATGCGGTAGCCACTGCAAATTATATCCGCCTTCCAAAGTCGCAAATACAGTATCAAAATGAGCAGTCAGTAGTTGACCAATCTCGTAGTAAGAGCGAGTTGTCACATTCAACTGCAAGAGTGGATCATTCTGATGTGCATCAAATCCAGCAGAAATAGCGACAACATCCGCATCAAACTGCTGCAAAGCTGGCCATACACTTTTAATCGCATGCATAAAAAGATCATCGCCACATTCAGGAGGCAGTGGTACATTCAAATTGTAGCCTTCCCCTTTGCCGCTACCAACATTTTCAAATGGACCTTTATCTGGAAAAGCAGGTTCTTGATGCAGGGAGCAGAACAACACTTGATCGGTATCGTAGAAAATGTTGGAGGTGCCATCTCCGAAGTGTCCATCAAAGTCCAAAATAGCGACGCGTTTTCCTTGATTGACTAATCGCTGCACAGCGATTGCTATACTATTGAACAGGCAAAATCCGCTTCCATACTTCGCATACGCATGATGACCTGGCGGACGTACCAATGCAAAATTTTGACTTTCACTAGCCTGAATGGTCAAGGCGACGGCTGTTAAGGCTGCGGTAAAACTATCTGGTGAGGTCACGGTATCAACATCCCACCTACCACCACCTTCGGCACAAAGTTGTTTGATCGTAGCGATGTAGTCTGGTGTATGAACTAGAGCTAAGTGTGATTCGTCTAGTACCACCTCCGTCGTAGGTAAGTGCGCGAAATCTTGTAGGCGTTTGGCTGTTTCTGGATGCTCATCAGTTTGATGATGGAGGACGTTTGGATGGTAGAGTAGGTTCATTGTTTTCTAGTTCAAGTGTCTCGCGCTGAAATAAGCTTGCCGTTAAACGATCAATCCTAGATTAGCTTTACAAGTTTAATAACTAAATAGTGTGAAACAATCAAATCTACCTCGAAAGTTTCTGGAGTTTGATTGTTGTTGAAAGCAGATATGCAGTATAAATAGATGATTTTAGTAAAAACCGTCCCCACAACTATCGGGACAAAAATGTAAACCTGCCCAAAGATATGGTTTACCTAACTGTATAAGTAGGCGGGTTTATTACTGAACTCAGATGGAGGTAGTTTGGTTTTTTAGAATGCGCCATTTAATACGACTCCTAAGTAGGTCAACCCAAATAGATAGCATCAGTCGTCTTATACCAAATTCAATAATGAAGTACGTAGATATAAACTAGATTATTTCGAGGCTAATCAAGGCGAAAAGCACAGGCATAACCCTAGTTACGGCGAGCATTTTCAACGAAGAGTAGCCATGTAAAGAATCGGTTTATATACGTAATTGGTTTTTGAAATTGGTATTATATATGGCTCAGCGCTGGATTGAATACTGACTAGCTACAAAAAAGCATTTCCCAATCGCTCACTTCTTTAAGCGAACTAATTAGAAAATGCTTCTGAACGGTAGCACCATGTACTGACACCGTATTAATTCTCAAAATAGTATAGTCAATTATTTCTCTTGTCGCGGTGCTTGTTCTGTGCTTGGCGTCACGATGTGCAACGATTGATACGACACCTCGCTTTGTTCCAAATGGACACGTAGCGTATAGCTGCCATTGGTATTTGGTGCTTGAAAATGAACTCGGTTCTTGCCAGCAGTTACTTCAACTGTTTTCTGTTGAATAGGCTTTCCAGATATATCAAAGCAACTAATAACTGCTCGCTGTGCGATATCGCTATCTACCTCGATAGTTATCCATTCATTCGCACTTACAGGGTTTGGATACGCATTGATTTGATTCGACTTACCAGTAGGTACTTCTATCGTCAACGTGTGTGTGCAACCGACCGAGTCTGTAATGTTAGCTTCGTATATTCCTGCTGCTAGTCCGTCCAGTATGATGCCTTCTTCCTCATTTGACCACAGTACAGTGTATGGTGCTGTTCCACCTTCTATCCGTAAAGAAACCGAACCATTCTGACTACCATTGTCGGCTACAATTTCCTCTACTTCCACTTGTATAGTTCTATTCAAGTCTAACGACAAGGAAGAGATCAACACACATCCTTCTTCGGACATTGACGTGTCTCGATAGAATCCTGGGCGATCATACATTTGTCCAAAGAACTCAACACGTTCACCAGGGCAAAGTACTTCTCGATAGTTGTCAAAACGGATGCTTTCATAGCTCAAGTTGACGATGATTAAACTGTCGCAAGCATTGGTTCGCGTGATACGCTCCACGCCATACGGATTTGATTCGTCATAGACAGTTCCATTGACCGTCATAGTCTGTCCAACACACATACGCTGATTAATATGTTCTTTCGCTTCTGGTTGAAACTGAACATTGACGACTACCAAGCTATCGCATTGCCCCTCGCCGCGCGCATATCTCTCAATGCCATACAAGCGGTATTGGTGATAGATGTTGCCGTTCATGAACACAGTGTCGCCTGGGCAGATAGTGGGTTCAAAATAGCTGCGCGGTGATACTTCCACTGTTATCGTTTCCCGTATCGTATCGGTAGCAATGTCGTTTTGAACAATCAACAGTGCTTCGTAAGTACCACTCTCTCGATAGGATACGGTCACGTCTTGCTCTCCACTAAAACTAGGCGTTGCCCCTGGGAAATACCAGGTACTTTTGCCATCGGTGTTACTCGATAAGTTGGTAAAACTCACTGCTGTTTGCTCGCAAGTAACAAATAAATTAGTCTTCATCTCTGCTTTCGGAGGAGCTGATATAGCAATCATCTGGGTAACTGCTTCTCCCATGCAACCATCGTATGGTAACATGTTTACTTCGTACATCCCATTTTCATGATACTGATGAACGGGTGCATCGGAAGCATAGGCTCTCCCATCTCCAAAATCCCAATTGAACTGCATGTCACCTTCGTTTTGTGTAGATACATTGAAAGTGACATCCATCCCCTCCACGTCATATGCAAAATCTGCTGTTGGAATCGGTCGAACTTGAATGTATTCTTCCACCGCATAGCTATGTTCGCCCAAGGCATTGGTGACCCGTAGCCGAACTTCGTAGCTGCCAGTGTCCGCGTACATGACGGTTGGATGTCGTTCTGTAGATGTCTCCGGCGTTCCACCTACGAATGTCCACTCCCAAGTTCTCGCTTCTTTCGATACATTCTTAAATGCTATTTCGTAAGGTGCGCAACCGATACGCTGTTCTGTCTGAAAGCCAGCGACTGGCATATTTAGAATCTCCTCCGCCGTGATGAATACAGGACTAGCATCCAATGCGATGGTATTGGCTGTAATCGGTTGTGCGTTATCTTTCTCCATAAAGTTCCAAGGATGGAGCGTATAGTTATTCTGCCACAAGCTGGTAGGAAACTGATAGGTAGCGTTTGCTTCCTCCGAATCGTCTATTTTGGTTTCTGCCCACATAACATAGACGTAGTTTCCTTCTACATCTCGAAAGGCGTATGCTTTCACGCCGTCTTCTGCCTGTAGGGCTGCAGTACGTTGTGCGTCGTATCGGGTGCCATATAGAAACTCAGAAGTGGTCTCATACCCTATCCCAGCTTCTGTCTGCTCGTGTGACATTGGTTCTGTACCCCGTAGCCGTTTGTATAAGCCCATCAGGTCAAATTCGTAGCCTGCATTTTCTTCAAAACGTTGTTCGCCTAAAGAGTAGACATGCATTTGCACAAAATCATTGACTGCACAATTCACATAGGCCTTCATCATAAAATTGCGTTGTGCGTCGTCTCCACCTATGAAGTCATTAAAGTTGCGACGTGGGATATTGATCTCTGTTATTGTCCACAACTTTTTAGGGAATTGCTCTCCATCATAACCATACTTGTCTAACACACCCTGCATGTTGTTTTGAACACGAAGCACACCGTTAGCAGCTGCATCCGAATGTCGTTCATAAGCAAATTGATTGGTCGCTGAATCCCAATATTTAGTGGTTCCATCAAAGTGCGGGTAGGAATGAAAACCCATCACATCGAAATACGCGCCTCCTTGGTATGGATAATCAAATGTCAAACTGCCATCGACTGGATTGTCGGTATTTCTTAAAAATGCATCCAGAAAACTCAAATAGCCCGTACCGGATAACACAACGTAATCTGTAGGATCATTCGCTTTAATGATTTCATAACTAATGCGCATCAAGCGAATGTAGTGCTGGATAGGCGCGCGCAGTTTGTAGTCGCATGGATCGGGATCATTCACCCACCAGTTGCCTGGCTGATTTTCAGGTAGCCAGCCCTTACCGCCAGTGTAGTCGAACCCTGGTTCATTCCATATTTCCCAATAGCGAACGTGATCGCCATATTGCGTGACTAGATTATAGAGATAAGTGGCATAGTAGTTTTTTTCATTGATCGGTGTTCCGTTCTCGCCATTGTCCCATATTTCATCGTATAGGTTGTCAAATAGCTCTGAATGAACGTCTGAGCAATACAAATTGAGGTCTGCTTCTTCCAATGCAGGAAATCCAACGATCAATGTGTTGTCTTCTAACCCCAAATTTTTGTAGTGATCGAATGTTTTTGCGCGGAAGTCGTATCCCCATTCTTTTACGAAAGAGCCATACAAAGCAGGTCGTAATGCGCGCACACCAGTTCCTTCTACACCCAAAGAGGGATCGCCAGCAGCCACCGTTGCCAATTGCTCATCGCTCCAAGGCGGAAAGTAACCTAAATTGCTGCCTGGGCGGAAGAAGTCTGTGTTGGGAATGACTTCCGTATTGGCGTTAAAGTTCAATCTACTTTTAGAAGGTGGGTAGGCAGCTACTTTTTCATGCAGCTCTAGACTGCCGCACTCGTTGGTGGTTGTAAACACTACGTCGTATATATTGCCGAACATGTAAGTATGAAATGGAGCTGGTTCTTGACTCGTATTGCCGTCTCCAAAATCCCATAGGAACTCATCAATATCTTCGTAGACTGGATTGACAACGGAGAGAATGGGACCCGATACATCCAAACTGTATTCTACTTTGGGTGCGCCTTTTATTTCAATATAATCTTCTTGCGCCACTATCGTATTTCCAACTATATCTTTGATCGCTAAATTGATTCTGTAATTGCCCGACTCTGAGAAATTGACCGTTATCTGTCTACCTGTATACTCTTCAGTACCATCTGCATAAGTGATAGTCCACTCCCAAAAGACAGCATTATCTACATTCATACCTGCCAAGTTGACTTCGCTAGGTGCACATTCAGGTTTTGCATAGCTAAATAGACTTTCTCTCAAAATAATAGGACGCGCTCCCAATTCAATCAGTTCACCACCAGCTACCAAGCTTGAGCTTTGCTCATTCGAATAGTCCCATTCATGCTTCACCAATTGATAGATATTGAAAGAAGTAGGAAAAGAATACAGCGCATCCACATCTTCCGATTCGTCGGTATCTGTCTTTGCCCAAAGCATGTACGTATAAAAGCCCTGTTCGTCACGAAAAGCACCTCCGTCGATATGATCGGGAAGATTCAAGGCTGCCGTTCGAGCTTTGTCATAGCGTTTGCCAAACAGTTCATCAGAGCATGTCTTGTAGGCAATACCAGCATTCGTCTTGGTCTGTCGATACGGGGTCAATCCACCTACTTTTTCATACAAACCCATCAAGTCGAACTCGTTCGTTGCTTCATTGACTGTTTTCTGTTCTGCCAACGAATAGATATGCAACTGTCGGATATTTTCGCGCTGTGCGACGACAAATGACTTCATCAGCGTATTGATCTGGATATTTTCACCACCTAAAAACTCGCTGTAAGAGCGACGTGGAATATTAAATTCCGTAATGATCCATTCTTTTTCAGGATACTGTGTGCCGTCGTAACCGTATTGTTTTAGTAGATCGCCATAAATACTCTTTGTACGCGCAATACCTGCGGCGGCGGCATCGGAATGGCGAAAATAGTCAAATGCCCCCAACTGATTGTTCCACTGACGAGTTGAGCCATCAAAGTGTGGATAAGAATGGAAACCCATCACATCGAAATAAGCACCGCCACCGTGTGGAAACTCATCAGTGACTGCACCACCATCGGGGTTGTCGGTATTTCTTAGAATAGCATCCAGAAAACTAGGATAGCCAGTACCTGATACGCAGACATAAGATTCTGGATAAAGTGTTTTAATAACCTCATAACTGATGCGTAGCGTACGCACGTATTCCTGAATTGGCGCACGTAGAATGTTGTCGCATGGATCGGGGTCGGCATCCCACCAATTGCCGTCGAAGCCTGGCGGCAACCAACCTTTTGCGCCAGTAAAGTCAAAACCTGGTTCATTCCAAATCTCCCAAAACTTAATGTGGCGACCGTAAAGGGTAGCAATCCTATGCAAGTAAGCGGCGTAGTAGTTGTCTGGGTTAATTTGAGGCGTACCACTGCTATCTGCTACCCAGATAGGTTCGTATAAATTAGCAAACATTGCCGAACGCTGTCCAGGACAATACTCAGTCGTATCTCGGAACTCATCGGATGGAAAACCTACAATTAAGGTGTTGTCGTCTAATCCTAAACGTTCAAAATGGTCGTAGGTAGGTAGCCGCAGTTCATAACCCCATTCTTCGACAAAAGAGCCGAACAGTCCAGGTCGAATCGCTTTGACACCGACACCTGTCAGATTTTCGGATTCGTTTCCAGCAGCAATATTAGCTAAGTCTTCGTCGCTCCAAGGTGGAAAATAGCCTAAGTTGCTACCAGGACGAAAAACGCCTTCGTAGGGCGGCACTACATCTTTAGCGGTGTAATCAATTTGAGAAAATAAAGAAGAGCCCGTGCTTAATAAAATAAGCACACAAGCTATGTAAATCTGTCGCATAACAACTGAGTTTGAACAGTGAAGTCAAGTAGATCGCGTCTAGCCTATGACGGTAGACTGATTATTAGTAACAAATAGTATAGTACTAGCAAATCTCTAATTACACATACTATGTACTATAAAGATAACTTATTGGGCAGAAACAGTCTAGAAAATTAAGCATAATGTCTTATAGTAAAAAGACATGGAGTGATAGATTCTATGAAAAGTTATAATTTTTAAATCTAATATAGCTATGATGGTAATTTGAATCTTAATTGCAACGTACATAGCCAGATGTCCACTATATTAATAGAACCGATTGGCAGATTCGATACATAATAACGTAGAGCAACTGATTACAAAAATGGTTTATACGTATCATGTAACGATATTTTTAAGGAGAAGTCACCTAAAAGCCACTAAAAATTGGGAGAATACCCGAAAGGTTTACACGCCTGTTCGGATATTCTTTTCGCAACAGAGACTATTCTTCACTACTAGTGAATGCACGTCTAGCGATAGCCAGCGATTCGCCAGCGGAGGCTGCTGTTTGGACAATGTTGTTTTCTAGAATAT
>CAYLPW010000065.1:2752-20921 GCA_964385665.1 uncultured Saprospiraceae bacterium | reverse complement strand
TTATATTCCCAGTTGCCGTCTTCATTCAATACAGCATCTATATGACGGCTAATCGTTTTATCTATTTCTAAGTCCTCAATATCATCAACGATAATGACTTTCGTAGGCGTTGTATCTGTCATAATTGATGGCACGTCCATCTCTGTAGTCGCCTGACTCGGATAAGCAGTCAAACCCACACAGAGCGCGAGCAGTAAAAGCGCGACAAACGCTCCCTTCCGATTCAAAGTAGAAGATGGATATTTGCCGAATAATCTATGAATGCGGGTCGTAAATGATCCCTGATTTTTAGTTGCTGACATCACTAAATTTGTTTTGAGTGAATAATGAGATAATTGCAGTTGCGTCAAAGCTTGCGCATAGACCATCGGTTCGTGATGGACACGCATGACCCAGTCGTCGCAACAGTGTTCGCGTTCGGTGCGTACCTGGCGCGACATCCACCAAATCGCAGGATGATAGAAAAACAGCACTTCTAGCACAGCTTGCCCCCAATTGACCAAGTAGTCGTAGCGACGAATGTGTGCCAACTCATGCAACAGCAGAATCTCTACTTGCTGCGCTGGCAATTCTGTCAATAGACTAATCGGTACAATGATAACTGGACGAAAATGACGAAACGTGATCGGTTCGGATACTCGATTGGAACATAGTAACTTTACTGGTCTAGTAATTTTCAACGGCTGCTGCCAAGCTGATAACTTCGCTTGCCATTCGCTAGGTGCTGCTTGACTGTGTTCTTGCTGTAACTGCCGCAGTCGCCACCAAGCGTGTAGCGTATAGGCTGCGAAGAACACCACGCCAATGAGCCATACTACACTCAAGATTGGAATGTGTTGCTCTAGCGATTGCCACCATGTCATCTCTTGCACAGCGAGTGGTTCGATAGGTGTAACCGTAGCATGGATTGATGGTAGGATATTGACCGATTCCATGACATTAGCGCGTAATGCCAACTGCTCATAAAAGGTATATCCACTCCAGATAGCCGCTACGCCCATCGTTCCCAACGCTAAGCCATACCGCACTTTTGAAGCACGCTGGGCAATGAAAAACAAGGCAACACGCAGCACGATAGCGAGTACCGTAATTTGCCAAAGACTGTGCACTATTGTCCAGCCGAGGACTTCGCTCCAGATTTGAAAAGAGGCATTAATCATCGGATGATTTCTTTTGTTGATTCAACCATTCTTGTAAAGCTTCGAGTTCTTCTAGCGATGCTTTGCTTTGACCCAATGCGTGTAAAGCTAGTTTCACTCCTTTGCCTTTGTAAGCGGTTTGAAGCAGGTGATTCGACAATTGATGCTGCGTTTCTTCCTCTTTCAAGAGAGAAGTGTAGACATACGATTTTCCTTCCTTTTCTCGCGCTAGCATATTGTTTTTAACCATGCGCTCGATCTGTTTAGAAATGGTCGTATATCGCACTTCATCGTCTCCGTCTCGTTGCTGATTGATGCGTTCGTGTACGTGTCCAATCGTACAAGGCTGTTCGTCCCAAAGCACGCGTAGAATTTCTAGTTGCGCTTCGGTGGGCTGTAATTCATTCATCAAAATTGACTTTGAATTGATAGATAATTATTCACTATGATCATAATGATGACACAAATATACGACAACTGTCGTATAAAGGCAAGCCAAATACGACGTTTGTCGTAAATAATTTTTCTAGCTAGATGGAAAGACTTAACAGGTTGCCTGCTATTTAAATACGCAAAATGCTGAAATCCAAATCTTTAATATGAATGAAACCTATCAGATCTATGTTGATGGACGTTGTAAAATTAGCTCATCAAAAGGAATAAAAACAGTTTTTCCTTTGTCTGAAAAGTACTGCCGAGTAGCTTTTTCTTCTCTATCAGAAGTGACCATTACAAAGTCACCGCCCCATGCACCGAGCGATTTGACGGCACCCCAATAGTCTGGAAAATGGATGGATTTGGCAGTGGGTAGTTGAAGAATAGTAGACATATACGCTTCTAATTCTTCGATGACGTTGTTCAATGCTACTACCGTCTCTGCATAACAAAATCGGCTGGTCAATCGGCTGACGCGTCGTTTGATCGTGTCAGGATTGTCTTTTGCGACTTCTCGGTAGTGTTGGATACCGCTTCGAGAGTTTTGCTTTTGTCCTAAATAGACAAAGTAAAGTTGGTCACTAAAAGTAGGCGCGTAATCTGCTTTCTCGACTGCCAGCTTCTTCACATTGAGCCATTTTTCAAAGAAAATAGGACCGTCCGCTTCTGCACAAGCAATGTCGTAGCCTGAACCGCCAAATATTCTATATTGCATCGCATAGGGATTGATGTCTACCCATTGCGACAATAAATAGACGAGCGTAGAACTGCTACCTAGTCCCCAATGTCGATCAAATTCAAGCTGTGTGGTGAGTGTATTGACTTTTGTTCGTTGTAGAAAGTCAGGATAGATAGCTAGAATGTACTGAAAAACTTCCGTCAGCTTTTTAGCGACTGCTTCATCTGTCCCACCGTTAACTATTCCAGATTGAGGATCAATTTTCCCTTCAAACCACACTTGCCCATTGTGATCTAAACTTGTCCATTGGATAAATGGAACTGCGGTATCGGCTGATGCTACTTGTAGCGATTGCCCTAACTTTGTTGGCACGGCTAATGCGCTTGCGCCGTCGAGTACTGCGTATTCACCCGTGAGTAGGAGTTTGCCGTTGGCGTAAAAAGTTGTCATAATAAAAAGGAATGATAGAACTGTAACAAACTTTATTTCAAAAACTCAATCGTCAAAGGATACCGATAGACTTCACCTTTGGCTGCTTTGACCGCACCAAGGATAATGGTAACAAATTGAAAGAAAAATAGACCAATCATCAAGAAGATCAATACAACAGCTACCACAGGTAGATTGGCAATAATCTCTTCCCCTGCATTGGCACTAGCCACGATAGAGCCAAAAAACAGCACAAAAAATAGGAGTCCAATTCCCATCATGTACAGCGTAAAACTAATCTGAAAGTTAACGGCAGCTTTTCCGTTTTCATCGACAAAGGGAGATTGAATCTTTTTGAGTTGCCACATGATGAGTGGGCCAAAGATATTCGCAAACGGTATGAATCCACCTGTCAATCCCAATAGATGCGTTAATGCGCCCCACGTTCGTTCTTCTGATCGGACTGCTTGCATATGTTCTAATTTTTTGGCAATTTAGAAAGAAGCTGTGCCAAAGTCAAGGAAAGTAGCGTGAGTTGTCAGGCATCTTCAAGATGACTGCCAACAAGCATTTCTACAAATGATAAATGACACCTAAACGTGTCGTCACGTCCCCAATCAAGAAGAAATCCGTCGAAAAAGTCGTGTCCGCACGGGAAGCTACTGACAATAGTGGATTGTCTATATAGCGACGCTCCCACCCTACTGAAAAGAGAGCGACCACGATATTCAAGTCAATAGAAAAACGCTCATTCAGGCGGTATTGAGCGCGTGGCACTGCTCCTAGTACAATCTTCGTATCGCTTCGTCGTTCTTCGAGGCGCGTAGAAACGTTAGGTGATTGCAATTGATCGTAAAAGAAGAAACGAGCCGAACCACCCAAGAAGAAGAGCCAATTTTCACCATAATTTAAGTCTAAAACTCGTCCGTATTCGTAGCGGCCACCGATCAGAAATTCTCTAGTATCGAACAATTGCGCCTCCGTTGTCCGAATCTTTAGGTTGGAAAATTCGACTTCATGATACGCCCATTTTTCTTCGCTAAACCATTGCACGGCTGGCGTTATTCCCTTTAAGCGAAAGCTGCTGCTATTCAGTCCGAGCAGCGGTGGCAACGGATCGCTGCTGACGTATTGCAAATTGGCGTATAGCTTGACAGCTGGTTGAAATCCTTGCCCTATGGCAATAGAACTGATGAACAGGCAAAAAGGGAAGATAAGTGTTCGAATCGTATACATGATTGGTGTGTTTTGAACGAAACGATTGATTTGGTCGACTTGTTGGTTATCAAAAGTAACGCTAAATTATTTTTAACAGGTATTGAAGATATTAGACATTAGATGTTAGACCTGAGAACTACCTATTTTAAAACACGTAGGCACATAAAACACATAGTCACTTGATTGACAAAGCGTTACAAGTATTAGCTCCTATAGATTTTTCAGCTAAAGCCAAAAATGTCAGTTGCTGACCATTGCCATTGACCATCTTGTACGAAACAAAAATAAAGATGCTATTACAAGTAGAAAAGGCGACTAAACTCTACGACCGAGGCAAAGTAATAGCGGTTGATGAAGTATGTTTTCAACTAAAAGCTGGCAAAGTCTATGCGTTGGTTGGAGAAAGTGGTAGTGGCAAAACGACCTTGGCGCGATTGCTAGTGGGCTTAGAACGACTCGATCACGGGCGCATCTTTCTTGATGAAAAGCTAATGGCTTCCAAGTCTTATCATTTGCCTGCCAATCGCCGACCAATAGGCATGGTCTTTCAAGAATACGCGCTGTTTCCACATTTGACAGTGGCTAAAAACATTGCTTTTGGACTTGATAAATTGGAACAGAAGAATAGAGTTGTCCGTGATCTTCTTCGCTTAATCCAATTAGAGGATTATGCCCATCGCTATCCCAACGAATTGTCTGGCGGACAGCAACAACGCGTGGCTTTGGCTCGTGCGTTGGCGCCTCAACCGCGACTACTGCTGTTGGATGAACCCTTTAGTAGCTTAGATCAGCACCTACGTTTACAACTGCGCAGCGACCTGTTTCACGTATTGCAAGCGACCCAAACAACGGCTCTTTTTATCACACATGATACCCAAGATGCGCTCGCTGTTGCGGATGAATTATTGGTAGTAAAGGAGGGACGGCTTTTACAGCAAGGAACGCCAAAGGAAATTTATCAGCAGCCTATTAACGCCTATGTCGCTCAACTTTTTGACCCAATTGTTGCCCTACCACATTCGCTCTTGTTGCTGTTTGGCTATTCCGCTCTACCTAATAATATCTATTATTTGCGTCCACAACATTTTCAATTAGGAATAACATCTTACGCTACTGATGCGCAAGTCGTACAGACCTCTTTTATGGGTACTCACTATGATTTGACCGTGCAAGTCGATAAGTATCAATGGACGATTCGATCTGTGGTATTGCCTGCTGCTTCGGTGGTGCAAATTGGGTTTGAGGAAGAGAAATTGTTGTGTTTTGAGGAGGAAATAATTTAAAGATTGAATAACGAACAAGGAATATCGAATATCGAATTTGCAAACGCTACGTGTTCTACACTTCTACATTCGATTTCGTCTGTTCGTTATTCGATATTTTTCCCCCCTTCTTCTTCATACAAATACAACGAAATCCGAATCGTATCAAAGCTTACTTGATTGTCCAAGGCTTTAAAAATTTCCGCTAGTCGATACGGCTTTTCCAAGTCAGGCAGTGCCGAAATAATCTGTTCATACTCATCTATATCTATCAATTTTCGGAAGTCTAGATTGATCTTCCCTTGCTCTTTTAGCTTTATCAAATGCCCTAAAATCGTATTGGTCGTCAGTTCGCGTTCCTTGGCGATAGCCTGATAGTCGTTGCCGGCTTGAAACAACTCCAAGGTCACCTGATAGGTATTAACTTTCGGTTGCTTTCGCTTTTTAGGCGCGACCGTTTCCGTTGCGACAGGAATAATGTCCGTTTCCCATTCGTGTTCTTCGCAGTACGCTTCGATTTGATGAATAAACTCCTCCCCAAATTTTTCCCATTTTAGTCGTCCAACCCCGTTTACACGACGCATATTCACTTCGGTAGTCGGTCGCGTGGCTGCCATTTCTTCCAAAGTCGCATCCGAAAAAACGATGTAGGGCGGGATGCCTTCTTCTCTAGCTAATTTGGCTCTAAACTGTCGCAAGTGATCGAACAAACCGTCACGAACACGCGCCCGTTTGCTGGGTTGACGCTGTTGGCTCACTTTTGCTTTGGCTTGCTCATTTCGCTCTTTGGCCGTCACTAATTTGACCAACTGCACTGGCAGCTTTTCAAACAACACCGCTTTGCTCGCTGCGGTCAGTTTTACCTTTCGTCCATCTTCATGCGCGATTTCTAGAAAGCCTTGATTCAGTAGCTGTTCCAAATAATATCGCCACTCGTTGTAGCTGTATTCTCGTCCTTGCCCGAAGGTTTTGATGTGTTGAAAACCTGCTTGAAAAATCTCTTTTCGTTGAGAACCACGCAGTACGTCGATGAGCAAGTTGATACCTACACTTTCCCGCGTTCGATAAACCGCCGAAAGGGCTTTTTGTGCCAATATTGTTCCATCGAAATACTCTGGTGGATTTTGGCAGACGTCGCAGTTGCCACAGTCTTTGCGTCGGTTTTCGCTGAAGTAATTGAGTAAGACTTTTCGGCGACAAAACAGTGCCGTTGCATACTGTTGCATCCGCTCTAGCTTACTGACTTTGACGTCTTTTTGTGCGCTATCGTTGTCTTCAATGATGCGCTTCCAATTGGTGACATCGCCGTAGCTATAAAACAACATCGTATCCGCATCTGCCCCGTCGCGTCCCGCTCGTCCGATTTCTTGATAGTAGCTTTCTAGGTTTTTGGGCAAGTTGTAGTGAATGACCCAACGCACGTTCGACTTATCAATTCCCATCCCAAAAGCGATCGTCGCGCAAATAATTGGCGTTTCATCTTTGATAAATTCTTCCTGAATCCGCGAACGTTCCTGACTCGGCATGCCAGCGTGATACGCAGCTGCAACATACCCTTGATTGCGCAGCTTCATCGCAATGTTTTCCGTGCTTTTTTTGCTCAAACAGTAGACAATACCCGACTGATTCGGATGCTGATCCAGAAATTGCAAAATCTGCTCAAATCGCTTGATGCCTGGACGCACTTCTAAAGACAAATTGGGTCGGTCGAAAGAGGAAATGAAATACTTCGGTTTCGGCATTGCCAATTGCTTAGAAATATCTTTCCGAGTGACGCGATCCGCCGTAGCCGTACAAGCAATAATTGGAATGTGAGGAAACTGCTTTTTCAGAAATTGCAACTGTGTGTATTCGGGTCGAAAATCATGTCCCCAACTTGAAATACAATGCGCTTCATCAATGGCAAATAAGTTGATTTTTAAGCGTGGTAAAGACAGAAAAAACTCTTTCGACAACAACTTCTCGGGCGATACATACAGCAGATCGTAACTGCCATCATACAAACCTTCTTCAATTTCGCGCTGCTCACTACCACTCAACGAACTATTCAGATAGGCTGCATTGACACCTATTGCTTTCAAAGATTCGACCTGATCTTTCATCAAAGAAATCAAAGGCGACACCACAATCGCTGTGCCCGGCATCGTCATGGCTGGCACTTGAAAACAAACCGACTTTCCACCACCTGTTGGCATCAGCAGCACTACATCCTGTCCGTCATAAATGCTTTGGATGACCTGCTCTTGCAGGGGTCGAAACGTATCGTATCCATAGTAGGTGCGGAGGGCTTCGTGTGCGTCTTGTAGTGTCGTTGTTTGTTTTACCATTTGGTGAGACTTTATGCCTTTGGATTGATTCTCAAAAATAGGAAGAAATTTGTAGTGCTTGTAAACCAAAACCACCCTTTCTCCTATTTTATAGTGTATCTTGTAAAATACTACTTTTTAGGAGTCACAAAGATCAATACGTTTACTATGAATGAAGCAATAAAATTAGAAGAATGGGTATCATTTGAGGACTACTTACAGCAAGAAAAAGATAGCGATATTCGCCATGAATACGCGAATGGTCAATTGATGCCAATAGAAGCAACAACTAAGGCACACAACCGCATCAAACGGAATATTATTCGAGCAATAGAAACACCTAAATTTGATGAAACGTCGTGTGAACTGTATGACGAGAATGTGCTAACAGAATTAATAGAAAAAAGACGTTACGTCTATCCTGATATTGTAGTGACTTGCCAACCGAATGACGATCCACTGATTGTCAAAAATCCAACAGTAGTTTTTGAAATTCTTTCTCCTTCAACTAAAAAATACGACAAAACAACGAAATTTTTTCGCTATCAACTGCTTCCTTCTTTGCAACAGTGGGTCTTTGTCGCCCAGGACGAAATAGACGTGAAATCTTTTCTACGAAGTACGGACGATCAATGGATATTGACTACATTGACCAGATTGGATCAACTGCTGACTATTCCATCTTTAACTATTGATGTTCCAATTAGTACCATTTATCGAGCCATTGATTTGTCTTAGTCCCATATTTAATTAGACAACATTCCACCCAGTTTGACTATGAAAAATATCCTCCTCGTCCTCTTTCTCCTCCTCGCCTTCGCTTTAGGCGGCTTTCTGACGTGGCAATACACCAAACCACCTGAACGTGAGCTGATTAGCGAATCCACAGTCCTGCTCAATCAAGTCCGAAAAGTATTTAAACTGGTCACGGTCGAAGGTGATTTGACGGAAACCTATCGCGGTGGCGACATCAAAAATCTGATTTTTTATTTGCCTTTCCCCATGAAATATGGAGCGCAAAAAGAGGCGATTATTCAAGTGACTGGAAAGGTACTGGTCGGCTACGATATGCAGCAAATGAAAGTAGAGGCTTTTCCAGAACGGCAGGAAGTCGTATTGAGTAATCTACCACAACCCGAAATCCTGTCCATCGACCACAACCTGAGTTACTACAACATCGAAGAAAGCTGGTTCAACTCCTTTGAAGCTGCCGACTATACAAAATTGAATAAAGATGCGAAGGATCGATTGCGAGAAGCGGCACTAGAGAGCGATCTGTTTGAGCAAGCGCGACAGCAAGGTAATCAGTTGATTGATGTGATTGAATTTATGGTGGAGTCAATGGGCTGGACGCTGGTGTATGAAGGTTTTCCAGAAGTGAAAGATGCGCCGACCTTGAATGATTGAAGTGTTTCTTTTCAACGTATGAATAATTGCCATTCAAAGATTAATCGGGTAACGAATTTCTTTCAATAAGTACGACTAAAGTCGTACGCTTTTGTTATAGATACGACAGCGTTTTCTCGAAACTCTCTTCTCTCTCACACTCTCAACATCTCATTCTCTCCGTTTCTCCTTATTGAATTTCCATAATCGGAATCCGAACCACCACCTTAGTTCCCAAAGGCGTCACTCCATCTTCTGCCACCAAATCAATAATATTGACAAAATCTTCTTCGTCTTCGTCTTCGCGAGTAGGATGTAAAAGTTTGAGACGATTCTCTGTAATATCCGTCCCCATGGACTTGTGTTCCTTGTGCTTGACGCTGGCTTGTTGCAATTCAGTCGCCCGTTTTCTACCGACACCATTATCCTCTATGATACACAAAATAATATCTTCGTCTTCCTCGCAGATTTTAAAGCTAACTTGAAGCAGACCGTTTTCTTTAGGTCGCAATCCATGCTCAATGGAGTTTTCCACATACGGCTGAATAATCATGGTCGGTACACCAATAATATCTTCTTCAATGTCTTCATCGACGTGAATAGAGTAGCTTAAGCGATCACCAAAACGCAACTTCGCATTGATGTCCATGTAGTTTCCTAAAAACTCCACTTCCTCTTCCAAAGAAATGATTTCTTGCTCCGAATACTCCAAACTTCGGCGCATTAGTTTCGCAAATTTCGATAGGTATTTAGCAGCAAAAGTGACTTCATTGGAGGTGATATAATTCTGAATAGAATTGAGGGCATTGAACAAAAAATGCGGATTCATTTGAGCACGTAAGGCTTTCATCTGTAGTTGTGTGGCGCGAAATTGTAGTAGTTCGGCTTCACGCTGCTTCTTTTCAGCTTCGTACTTGACTTGCATTTCTAGTCGCTGTCGCTTCTGCACTTGGTCGCTGTACAAAGCATCCATTTTATCGTACTCTGCTAAGTACTGATAGGCTGATTTATAGTCATGCAGATCGGCATAGAACGTCGCAATTCCCTTGCACACTTCTGCCAACTGACGATAGTCTTCTACTAGTTCAGCATACGCGTAAGCACTCTGAAAATGCTTCAACGCTTTGCTGCGCTGCCCCAATTCTGCATACAACTGTGCCTTCCAACTATCGAGAATGGAGAAGTTAAAAAAGTCGCGTGGAGACTGCTCTTTGTACAAAGCTTCGGCGCGTTCGTACAATTCGAGCGCATCATCGTAGAGTTTTTGCTCGAAGTAGCAATTGCCTAAATTCGCATACGCACTGGCGCGCGCTTGCAGACTTACGTCATCGGTGACATTGATGGCCTTTCGGAAGTAAATAGCCGCACTTTCCTCGTCCTCCATCGACATATAACCACTGCCAACACTCAGATAGTGCCACGATAGGCGCGACCGCATATCCATTGTTTCGCACATATTGACTACCCGCAGATAGGCACGTACACTTAACTCTTGCTCATCATTCAGCTCATAAATTTTACCTAAGCCACTATGCACGAGCGTCAAAAAATAATAGTCCTTGATGTCTAGCTGCTCAACGTTTTGATTGAGGCGTTTGTCAGATTCTAAAAGCAGTTCTAAGGCTTTGGAGTAGTTGCCATAATGTAAATTCAGGTAACCTTGTCGACACAATAGGCGCGCTTGAATGAGTTCATCAGGAAACAATTGAAGTTTCTTATCTGCTTTTTGCAAGAAACTTAATGCTGACTCCATCTTGTTCAAATTCATGCAAGTGCCAGCATAGTCAATAAAAGTATCGACTTGCTGCGTAGTTGCTCCCCGTTCATCCAATATACCGATAGCCCGCAAGAAGTGAATTTCTGCGAGATAGTAATTGTACAGATGATTTTCGACGATAGCTGTCTTCAGATGGTAGTTGAGCTTTACATCAGGAAATTCGTGTTCCCTATTTTCTAATAAACGCTGTTGCTCCAACAATAACTGTTGCGCTTTCTGCACATGCGTATACACATAATGATCAGTCAACTCATCAATCAAAGCGATGCGTTGACGCTCATCTCGTTGTTGAGCTAAACGTTGTTCTAAATATTGAGTAGAAAGGTGTGGCGCGACGGCAGTCAAGGCGTAGTAGTTTAAGTCAAAAGAAAGCGATAATGAATCGCTGCCTACAATATGTGGAAGGGAGGCAGTGCTTCAGTTATTGACCAGCAATAAAAAAAGAAGACTACCTAATAGGATGAAGTAGAATGTAAAGAAGTGTCTGCCGATAAAATAGATAGATTTAGTTAGTAAATAGAATAAGGTGCTTTTACTGCGGAACGATGTTGCCACAGCTGTTGCCACGTCCCCACTTCTTATTCTTTTTACCTCCTTTTAGCTTATCCTGCTTATCTTTAGATATCTCGTTATCTTTGCCTTTGTACGACGAAATACTTTTTCGTTTCTTTCTCATAGTACTAAAATTTTGAATCGATCTGGGAAATTGGAAAAAAGTTAGGTAAAGGTATAAAAATATCTATAGCCTCAACCTGCAAACTGTTAAGAATAACACCAAAACCTTAACAGTTGTGTGTTAAAAACAGATTTATTAGTTCCGCAAAGCAACAGTGTACTATGGATATTGTCAAAGAAAGTCCTCCGCAGTGAGCAATTGGCACATCTGAGCGAGTCAACGACTATCTTCAATGAGCGTAATGATATGAAAATCCACCATTATCCATCTATCTAAATCAACAAACAGATTAGGTAGTTTTACGCTCTTTATACGTCGACTCGTCCAAATGGTTACATACCTACAAACCCTCTTGCAATCGACGCATCTGTTCCATAAATGCAGGGCGACGACGACGAGACACTTCTATCTTTTTACCATCATCCATAATCAAGTAGCCACCATCTCCTTTTACAAACTTTTGCATGTAGTTCAAGTTGATGACATGGCGTTTGTGGACGCGATAAAAATTGAAGGGTGCTAAGAGTTCTTCGTAGGATTTGATGGTTTTAGAAGCGGTAATGCGTTCGCCCGTCAGTAGATGAATATGCGTATAATTATCGTCTGCTTCAAAGCGCAAAATATCCGCGATGTTGATAAAATAAATACCATCCAATGCCGAAATACTCATCTTGCGAAACGCATTTGGATTGTTGTAGTACGTGTTGAAAATCTCTAGACGGTTATTAATTTGACTACTGCGTTTGTGGTAGACTCGATTGACCGAATCACGCAACATATCTGGATCGATTGGCTTCACGATGTAACCGATAGAACTATATTCACAAGCTTTAATCGCGTACTCTTCAAAAGCGGTCACAAAAATGATTTCAAAATCAATCGGCGCGATTTTGTCTAACATTTGGAAGACCTGTCCATCTGTCAAGTTGATGTCCAAAAACGCTAAATCTGGCTTTACCTTACCGTCGGCTAACAACTGAATGCCTTCCTGTACGCTTCTCGCCTCTCCAATCAACTGTACATCGGGACAATGTTGCGCCAACATATTTTTGAGGTTGTTCATACCTTTTTCCTCATCCTCGACGATGATCGCGGTAAGCGTCTCCTTGTCTTTGCCTTTTCTGCTTGGTGTTTTCGTCGGTGTGTTGTGGTAAGTAATCGTTTCCATATTTTTGAGTATAAGTTTTGATGATCGACTGAATAAGTAGCCGACGCTTTTCCAAATATACGACAATAACTTCCGCGACTTCCCTTTTATTTTAGGACGTTTGCTCAGAATACACTATATACAGATGTCTTATACTACGCATTCTCATTCAGAAAGACCACTTCCTCATTGATTTGGACGTAGGGTAAATATGGATGAATAGGTAGATTTTCTTATGAAATAGTGAGTT
This sequence comes from uncultured Saprospiraceae bacterium, assembly GCA_964385665.1. Lineage (GTDB taxonomy): Bacteria > Bacteroidota > Bacteroidia > Chitinophagales > Saprospiraceae > JAAUTG01. Next base: position 8,217 of record CAYLPW010000065.1, on the reverse strand, counting down.
TCGGCACTCTTTCTGTAAGAAAAAACAAGAGAATACGATTATCATATAGTACATAATCTTTATAAAACGCACCACTCCCGATCCAGTCAAAAACACTATCTTCTCGAACCTCTCCCTTCAAATTGAGTTCTACCAATTCAAGTACTCTTTTCCACCATCTAATCTATCATTTATCATGCGTCATCAAACAAAACAAATTAAAGCCACTACCCTATGGGTATTGCTTCCTTTATTAAGCATTTTCCTGCTCAACAGTTGCTTATCTAAACAAGCTAGAGACAACGACGAGCCTGTACAAGAAGAGTTGATGGACAATCCGTCTGTCACCGTTCAGACTGCTATTGGACCACTCACGTTGCCGCCACCTTACAAAACAGCTTCCGCGCGAAAGTCGAGTACAGTAATAGACTGGGAGGACAAAACGCCGACTGCACCAGCAGGATTCACCGTTCGTCAATTTGCAAGCGATTTAAAGCATCCTCGATGGATGTACATTGCTCCCAACAACGATGTTTTTGTAGCGGAATCGAATACACGGAACAGTGCCAATCAAATCACTTTGTTGCGCGATACGAACGGCGACGGTCAACCCGATCTACAAAAAGTATTTTTAGATGGATTAAGTCAACCTTTAGGTATGCTAGTTCTGAATGACTACTTCTATGTTGCCAATACTGGTGGTTTATACCGTTATCCTTATCAAGAAGGCATGGACAAAATGACCAATGAGGGCGAGAAGATAGTCGATTTGCCAGCTAGTGGTTACAATAATCATTGGACGCGAAACATCATTACTAATAAAGAAGGTGACAAAATCTATATCACCGTTGGTTCAGCCAGTAATGTAGGCGAATACGGCATGAAATACGAAGATCGCCGCGCAGTCATTTTGGAAGTAAATCCAGATGGATCGGGAGAAAGAATTTACGCTTCAGGTTTGCGCAATCCTGTAGGTGCCGATTGGAATCCAGTCACTGGCGAACTTTGGACAGCGGTGAATGAGCGCGACGAACTAGGTGACAATTTAGTTCCTGACTACTTGACTAGTGTACAAGAAGAAGGTTGGTATGGATGGCCTTACAGCTATTATGGACAAATAAAAGACCCTCGCTGGAAAGACGATCCGCATGAAGATAAAGTGGAAAAAGCCATCATGCCTGATGTACCTTTGGGTAGTCATACGGCTTCATTGGGGTTAGCTTTTTATACAGGAGATCAGTTCCCAAGTAAATATAAAAATGGGGCATTCATCGGGCAACATGGTTCTTGGAATCGCTCCGTACTTTCTGGCTATAAAGTGGTCTTTGTTCCTTTTGACGATTCAGGTCAGCCGCAGCAACCTGAAGATTTTCTCACTGGATTTATTGCTAATGACGAAAAAAGTGAAGTATATGGTCGTCCTGTAGGTGTCACCGTACATGCTGACGGTTCATTGCTAGTCGCTGATGACGATTCTAATATGATTTGGCAAGTAGTGGCGGAGTAGTCGTTCTTTTTAGGAAGCACTTCGATACGATATGCTTATCCAAAAAGTATAGCTGTTATAAGAGCGTATGTTCCATAAAAGGTACGATCTTCGACGATCAAATGAAAAGTACATGACTCTCAATTACTAAACAAAAAAATGCCGTTACGCAATCCAGCATAACGGCATTTTTATTATTGTCTATTTATAAATCCACCTTATGGCAACAATACCGCATCAATCGCATGAATGATACCATTGTTTGCTTGTACATTTGGAATGACAACTGTTCCTGTACTATTGTTTCCAACAATGTCTAGGTTAGTTCCATTCACTTCAGTAGTCAACGTCTCACCTTCCAATAATGGATTCAAAGTAACACCGCTCGTCATTTGAACAGAAGCTACGCTTGCACCTAACTTCACATGATAAGCTAATACATTAGTCAAGGTCTCTGCTGGAATATCACAAACAGAAGATACGCCCAATTCAGCAGCTAAAGCAGCAAAGGCATCGTTTGTTGGTGCGAAAATAGTGAAGATATTGCCTTCTGTAGTCAATGCACCTAAGAAGTCGATTCCCAAGTTAGGACAAGTCAATGCTTCTACCAAAGTAGAAAAGCGAGGATCGCTAGTTGCAAATTGAACAAGCGTAGCTGGCGCAATTACTTTATCTACTACGTGAACGAAACTACGTCCGACAAATAAATTACCACGAACGATATTCACATCACCATTGATGATCGCATTGCGTGGATCGATCATTTCAGCGTAGATGTTCAAACGTCCTTGTACGTTACAGTCCGCATATGCTAAGGTCTTCATGTACATTTTCAACCATTCTACGTCGACTGCGCCTAGTAAGATATGGTTTGCCACCACTTGGTTCAACAAAGCTTGTGGAACATCATCCAAAGAAGACAATCCATTTTCCGCTAGAAAAGTAGCGAAAGCTCCATTAGTCGGTACGAACACAGTGACTGGCAATAATCCATTGCTCAAAATTAAGCGTAGACCTGGAATACGATCTACAGCTGCTTTGAATGAACTGTATTCTGGCTTAAACGTCAAAAATTCATACACGCTTTGATTCTCGTTGCGTGTTTCGACTCCATTTTCTTCCACTTGACTTAGCAAATAGTCATGTAGTTCTAAAACAAACTCTGGTGCGTCGCTAGGTAGTTGAATTTGAGCATCTAGTGTTGCTTCTGTAAGCGCGGCGTTTTCTGACTCACAGGCTACAGCAAAGAGCGCAAACAACCCGATAAATAGGTAGTTTAATTTTTTCATAATATGAAAGTAGATAGTTGTTAAATAATTATATTAGATTGTATAATTTCTTTTGTAATAAATAATGCATATACAGCATAGTACAGTAGATCAAAGACCATCAGATCTTTTTCCATCAATGTGTTTAACTAACTCGGTGTATGTGTGTATTAGGAGAGTAAATTGGTTAAAGAATATATGGGTGTCAACTGCTATGACGTATGGCAGTAAGTATAGTCACCAACAAATATACAATTTTTAATTATATACGAAATAAATATATCTATTGTTTGCTAATTATACTTATAAAGTGGTAGTTATTGCAACTTCGTATTGTTCTGATGACGTTCTCGATCTCTAACTGCTTTTTGCTCCAAATTGTGCAGCAAGGCTTCGTTCAAATCGACACCTGTTTGATTGGCTAAACAGATGAGTACGAAGAGTACATCTGCCATTTCTGCCGCTAGATTCTGCTGTGCGTTTTCTTCGTCTTCAGGACGTTTAAAAGACTGTTCGCCATACATACGAGCCATCAGTCGAGCGACTTCGCCCACCTCTTCGGTCAGAATAGCTGTATTGGTCAGTTCGTTGTAGTAACGTATACCAATCGTCTGAATCCACTGATCGACTTGCGCCTGTGCTTCTTGTAAGGTCACGTTTAGTTAAACTTGAATCGGTAAGAGATCGTTCCGCACTGCTTATCGGCATCACCAGAGCTAAACTTCCAACGCTTGGCATTGTCAATAGCTCTCCGAATAACGGCTGCATCACTAGCCGCAGAACCATACGATCCTTTTTGCGTAAAGTTGGCACTCACGATGCGACCAGCGGCATCTACACAGACACTGATCACGACTTGACCGGCTTTTTGTGAAGAATCCGTCAGCTTTGGTCCGCTTCCACCTCGCCCTGCTAGTCCACCACCTACACTTCCAGTTCCAGTACTAATGCCTTCAAGATTTGACGCATTTGGGTCTCCGTTGGGATCACCTTGGTTACCGTCTTTTCCAGTATTTCCTTTTCCATCGCCACCTCCGAACAGTCCACCGATTCGGTCTTTTGTCGCTTGTTTTTCCGCGTCTCGCTGTCGTTGTGCGGCTTCTGCTGCCGCTTGACGTCTGGCTTCTGCTTCGGCGGCTGCTTTGCGTTTTGCTTCTTCTTCTTGTTGCCGTTTGCGTTCGGCATCTCGCTCGCGTCGCTCTTTTTCTTTTTGTTGCTTAATGCGAATCGCATCTGGGTCTTCGGTAGTTACTACTTCTTTCGGTGCAGGATCAGGTTTCGTTTCGCGGGGTGGTTCAGGCACAGGTTCGGGCAGTTCAGGTTCGGGTTCAGGCTGTGGAGGCGTAGGCTCTGCCTGTGCCGCTTGTGCATTTTCTTCTCCTTGTCCGACATCTGGCATGCCTAGGTTCACCAAAATTCCTTCTTGTTCTGGTTTTGGATCAGGGTAGGTGAAGAACGGGAATAAGAATACCGCTACTAATAGAAACAAGAGCGCACCAGATGCCATTCTTGCTTTCTTCCGATTCAAGTTCAGTCGTTCCGCTATATCTGTTAATTGGCTCATTATTCTTTCTTTTTAAAGGTCGGTCGTCAATATCGTATTGATGTTCAACCGTAACGCCATATCCATGATGGCTACAACATCTCCATTGGTCGCGTCTGCGCTGTTTGAGATGGCTGCGTTGACCGTTGCACCGCCACGCGTTTTACCAGCAAAATAAGCTTCCATGTCTGCTAGTTCAATACTTCGTCCATTCAAGGAGTAGCGTCCACCACTCCGAATCATGATCTCGTCCATCTGTGATTCGCTCGGCACAGATGCCCGTGAACTCCCTGGCAACTTCATATTTAACGAGTTAGGAGCCACTAAAGATGAAGTCAACATGAAAAAAATCAACAATAGGAAGATGATATCTGTCAGTGCAGAGGTATTGAATTGAGCGTTGATCTTGCTTTTTTTATTGAGTGCCATTTTTTAAGATTTGAGATCGCTTCGCTTTGAGATTTGAGATCGCTTCGCTTCTAGATATGAGATAAAAATCTAGTATCTCATATCTCAAAGCCAGTTCGCCGATAGCGAACAGCGGTCTCACATCTAGTTTTTAGGTTGCGTCGCAATAATCGCTTTCGCACGTAGTTCATTCGCGATTTTCATCACGTACAGGGTTTCGTTAAATTCGTTATTGACCTCTGAGACGATGGTCACATATGGATTTTGCTGATTTTCGGCTTCTTGTAACTTCAATTGCAACGCCTGTCGCAATGCTGATTTGCTGATTTCTTTGTTGTTCAAGGTGTATTCGCCATCTCCGTCAATGCTCACTACAATATCCGTAGATGCCACTGTTTTGGAGTCCGATTCTGGCAAATCGAAGGGTTGAATTTGTACCAACGTCGAAGTCAGCATGAAGAATATAAGCAGTAAAAATATAATGTCGGTCAAGGACGACATACTAAATTCCGCACTTACTTCTGATCGTTTTTTTAAGCCCATAGTCTGTATGAGTTCAATAATAAGTTTGCTTATTAATGTTTCTATTTCATACTCACTTCTTTCGATAAACTCTATCCATGAGTACGAAATAGAAACAAGCAAACTGAGTTATTTCACGGTTATGAGTTCAATAATAAATTTATCTCTTTAATGTTTGGTTTCTCCTTCACTTCCTCTTTGCAAGCACGATTAAGTAAAGAAAAAACCAAACAGATAAATTGAGTTATTTCACGGTTAT